>NZ_JAGYFX010000027.1:0-69413 GCF_019946615.1 Pseudomonas sp. BF-R-01 | reverse complement strand
AGGCTTGCCCGCGAAGGCGATCTTACTGACGCTAAAAGCTTCGCGGGCAAGCCTCGCTCCTACAGGATCCGTGGTGAATCGTGTTAGAGCAGTTTGTGTTCCATGGCGTACTTCACCAGTTCAGCCAGGGATGTGATGTTGAGTTTCTGCATCAGCCGCGCCTTGTGGGTGCTGATGGTTTTGCTGCTCAGGGCCAGTTGCTGGGCGATGTCGTTGACGTTGGCGCCCTGGGCCAGGCGTTCGAACACCGAGAATTCGCGCTCCGAGAGCAACGAATGCAGCGGCCGCGAATCGGTCAGGCCGACTTCGAAAACCATGCGGTCGGCCAGGTCCGGGTCGATGTATCGACCGCCCGCCGCGACCTTGCGGATCGCCGTCAGCAGCAGCGCCGGGTCGCTGTCCTTGGTCGCGTAACCCGCCGCGCCGACCTTCAACGCCCGGGCAGCCATTTGCGCTTCGTCGTGCATCGACAACACCAGGATCGCCGGTGGATTGTTCAGTGCGCGAATCCGCGGAATCGCTTCCAGGCCATTGACGCCCGGCATCGAGATGTCCAGCAACACCACTTCGCAAGGCACATGACGCAAGGTTTCGAGCAACTGCTCGCCATTGCTCGCCTCGCCCACCACCAGCAAGTCCTTGGCCAGGCCGATCAGTTGTTTAATGCCTTCGCGAACGATGGTGTGGTCTTCGGCTACCAGTACACGGATCACGGTCTTCTCCAGATTCAAGATCATTCGCGAGCAAGCCCGCTCCCACATTGGATTTGTGTAAATGAGCAAATCGCTGGCACACAGGGATCAAATGTGGGAGCGGGCTTGCTCGCGAAGGCGTAAGTACCATCAACACAAATTCTTCAGGCCTCATCCAAAGGTACGCGCACACTCAACGTCGTGCCCTCCCCCGGCTCACTTTCAAGCGACAGCTCCCCGCCCATGATCAACACCCGCTCGCGCATGCCCACAACCCCGAAGGATGTTGGCCGGCCAGTAGCGGCGACAAATCCTACGCCATCATCGCTGACAGTCAGACACAACTCGTCGCCCTCAAGCGTCAATGTCAGTTCAACAGTATGCGCCTGGGCATGCCGCATGACATTGGTCAGCGCTTCCTGAAGGATCCGGAACAAGCCGATCGCCTTGGCATCGCTGAGCACCGGCAAGTTCTCCGGTACTTGCACCAGACACGGAATCTGCGTGCGCGCCTCGAAACGCCGGGCCTGCCATTCGATGGCCGAAGCAATCCCGGCATCGAGAATCGGTGGCCGCAGTGCCGTGGCCACATCGCGCACCAGTTGGAACAACTGAGCGATCAAGCGCTTCATGCTGTTCAAACGTTCATTCAGACCTGGGTCGAGCTGGGCGTAGGCCAGTTCGCACATGGACGTTTCCAGTTTCAGCACGGTCAACATCTGACCCAACTCGTCGTGAACTTCCCTGGCGATGCGCGCCTTTTCCTCTTCTCGCACGCTCTCCAGGTGTGCGGACAATTCACGCAATTGCTCACGGGAGCTGGCCAGTTCCAGCTCGATGCGCTTGCTCTCGCTGATGTCCCAGACGATGCCGTCCCAGACATAGGTGCCGTCATCGAGGCGACGCGTGATGGCCTTGATCTCGGCCCAACGCTGATCGCCCTGGCGCGTGAGAATCCGCCCTTGCCACGACCAGTCACTGTCAGTGTCCAGCGCATGATCCTGCGTCTGGTGGTAACTGGCCTTGTCGTCCGGATGCACCAGGCTGCGCAGGCCTTTGTCGCGGTGGGCCAGGGTCGCCGGCGAGTAACCGACCAGGCTCTCGCTGCCCTCACTGATGTAGGCAAAGTCGATCTGCCCTGTCATCGGTGCCCGCTCCAGGCGAAAGACCAATCCCGGTACGTTGGCAGCGATCCCTTGCAGACGCGCCTCGCTTTCCTGCAACGCGGCCAGCGCACGACGACGCTCGGTGACGTCGTTGAGGTAGACCACCAGGTATTCGCCATCGCGAAAACGCAGGAAGCTCAACGACACATCCGTCGGCAGAATGCTGCCATCGGCTCGTAGGCAATTGGTTTCAAAGCTGAGCGGCCCTTCTTCGCTGGCGCGGGCGCGTTTCCACAGGTTCAGCCAGCGGTCCATGTGCAGACCCGGTTCAAAGTCGATCAACGGCCGATCGATGATGCCACCCGACGGATAGCCGAGCATGGTTTCCGCGGCGCGGTTGGCGTAGCGCACATGGCTGTCCCAGTTGACCCAGAGAATGCCGACGGTGCTCTGGTCGATAGAAAACTGGGTGAGGCGCAGCGCTTCTTCGCTGGCGGCACGCAAGGCAATGTCTTCCCGAGCCACCAACAACCGTTGCTCAAGACTGTGTTGCTGCCGACGTTGCCAGACCACGATCGCCATGCAGCTCAGCATCAACACCGCCAACAGCAGGCAGAGGTTCTGCCAGAAACCCGGCGACTCGGTCAGTCGCGGGTATTTGGCTTGCAGCCATTGGTTGTGCAGTTGTTCCAGGTCCTTGGCGGGGATCGCCCGCAGCGCGCTTTCGATGATGCCGGCGAGTTCCGGCCAGTCCCGCCGTGTAGCCACGCGCAGCAGTTGCGGCAGGCCAATATCACCGACCACCACCAAGCCGGCAAACTCCGGTTCGACAGACAAACGCCCGAATTGCGCTTCGTCGACCACGGCATAACTGGCCTGCTGACTCAACAACAGTTGCAGTGCCTGACGCTCGATCGGCACGCCCTGGAGATTCAGGTGCGGGTAATTGCTGCGCAGGTAATCGGCGGTGGCGCTGGGCATGCGTACGGCGACGCGGGTCTGGCTGTCGAGTTTTTCCAGCTCGACCACGCCGGCGCCCTTCTGGTCGCTGACCACCAGTTGCGGCACCCGCATGTATGGATCGGAAAACTGCCACAGGCGCAGCCCGCCGGGGGTTTGCGCCAACCCAGGGGCGATGTCGATTTCACCTTCGCGCGCGGCGGCTTCCAGTTGCGCAAGGTCGGGATAGTTACGCCAGCTCAGCTCGACCTTGAGCGCTTTTGCCACCCACTTCATCAGCTCGACGTTAACCCCGGACAGCCGCTGTAAACGGCGATCGTATTGCGCATAGGGCACTTGTAACACCAGTCCGACGCGCAACTCATCATGTTGCGCGAGCCATTGTTGCTGGCTCGCAGACAACTGCGCGGTGTGCGCCGGTGGCGCAGG
The DNA here is from genome assembly GCF_019946615.1 of Pseudomonas sp. BF-R-01. NCBI lineage: Bacteria > Pseudomonadati > Pseudomonadota > Gammaproteobacteria > Pseudomonadales > Pseudomonadaceae > Pseudomonas > Pseudomonas sp. BF-R-01. Next base: position 66,226 of record NZ_JAGYFX010000027.1, on the reverse strand, counting down.
CGCCGCCCAGCCCATCAAGGGAAACCACAAACAGCCGATAACCCACAGACAGCAAAAACGCATCATTGAAGTCTCACACACTGACAAATACTGACCAACCCATTAGGCTGCCGGAACCACTTCTGGCCTGGAATATCCGATGCCCCCTGTCTACCGCCTGGCACTGCCAGCATTGTGCCTGTCGCTGATCCTGCCTTGCGCCTTTTCCGTCGAGGCCGCAGACCCGGCACCGGCCGCCGCGGAAAAACCCGCAGACGAAAAACCGGTTGAACGTCAGCCGCTGCTTGAGCGTAGTCAGGAAGAAGCGGCAGCACTTGAGCGAAAAATCCCCGTTCAGGAACAGCAACAACTCCAGGCCGGCAGCGACACGTTTCTGGCCTTGTGGAAGCCGGCCAATACCGCTGACCCCAAGGGTGCGGTGATTATCATCCCGGGCGCTGGCGAAACCGTTGACTGGCCGCAGGCAATCGGTCCGTTGCGGCGCCAATTGCCGGACGCCGAGTGGAGCAGCCTGAGTATCACCTTGCCAGACGTGCAAAGCGATGCCATTGCGCCACGTATTGTTGAAGTAACGCCACCGCCCAAAGCACCTGATGCCGCCAGCAAGGACTCGACCACGGCGGCGCCCATCGAACAGGCGGCGGGCGGTGAAGCGGAGGTGGCCGACAAGGCCATTGCTGAAACCAGCGACGAACAGGTCAAAGCCGACGCCGAACGAATTTTTGCACGCATCGATGCGGCTGTTGCCTACGCCGAACAGCAGAGCGCTCGCAGCATCGTGGTGCTGGGTCACGGCACCGGCGCTTACTGGGCCGCGCGTTATCTGAGCGAGAGGCAGCCCTCGCAAGTCGAGAAGTTCGCGATGGTCGCTGCGCAGACGCCCGTGGCAGCGAAACCTGGCTTGGCTGAGCTGACGCCGACACTAAAACTGCCCACCGCCGACATCTTCTATAAGGACAAGCCGCTGGACCGCAATGCGGCTCTGGAACGCTTGCAGGCCAGCAAGCGCTTGAAAGGTTCGGCGTTCAGTCAGGTATCGCTCAAGGCGTTGCCGGGTGACTCGAAAGCAGAGCAAGAGCAGTTGGTTCGCCGGGTGCGGGGCTGGTTGAATCCTCAGGCTGCGGCGGACTGATAGACCGAGTCGCGCCCTTCGCGGGCAAGCCTCGCTCCTACAGGTTTATGTCGTATGCAATTTTTGTGATCGACATAAACCTGTAGGAGCGAGGCTTGCCCGCGAAGGCGTCATCACTGACGACGCATCACTTGAAATCCCGCCGCTGACGAATCAACGTATAGGCGTTATGCAATTCGCGCGTCTTGTCCGTTGCCTCGCGCACCTGCAACGCCGTCGCACCGCTGCCGGCAATTTTGTCCGGATGATGACGACTCAGCAGGCGCCGATAGGCGCGTTTGATCTGCGCCGGTTCGGTGGTGGCGGACACACCCAACAGCGACAACGCTTCCTGATAAGTGATGGCAGTGCCGGCCGACGATTGCTTGTGCGGCTCATAGTCAGACGCCAGTGCCTGCACCTGATACGACGTCCAGCCCAGCCATTTACCCCATTGGCGAATCAGTTCGCGCTCGGCATGCCCGGCACGACCATCGGCCCAGACCATTCGCCAACAGGCGCGCAATACGCCTTCCGCCGCATGGGGTTGCTCACTCAAGCGTCGCAGATAACCGCGCAACCGGTCACGGCCCGACTTGCCGCGGTTGAACGCGGCAATCGCCCGACGCTTGGCCGACTCGGACATGTCCAGTGCCTGCATTTCCAGGCGCGCCTGCTGGATATGTCCGTCTACCACTCGCCCATCGCATTTGGCCAGCCGTCCCAGCAATACGAACAGCAGCTCATCGTTGCGCAGCACCGGCCTGCCACCGAGCTTTTCACGCAAATGTCCCCACGAATGCAATTGCAGGTGCCGATCCAGCGCCTGCCCCAATAAAGCGCCGAGCAAGGCCCCCGGAATGCTGGCAATGGCAAAGCCCGCTCCGGCTCCAATCAGAGTCCCTGGCCACAGCATCTCAGCGACTCGCTTCAATCAGAGTTTCAACTTCCGCCAGACGCTCGTGAGTTCCGACATCCACCCACCGTCCGCTCAGCCGCTCACCCGAGACTTGCCCATCGGCCATGGCCGTGCGCAGCAGCGGTGCAAGCTTGAACGCCCCGGCGGTGTGCCCGTCGAACAGCTGCGGATGCAACACTGCAATGCCGCTGTAAGTCAGGGTCGGCGAATCTGCCTGGCCGTCGTGCACTCGCCCGTCGACCAGCGTGAAATCGCCTGCCGGGTGGTGGCTCGGGTTATCCGCCAACACCAGATGCGCCAGGCCGCTGATGGGTTGATGCAAGACGCTGAAGTCATAGTCGGTCCAGATATCACCGTTGACCACCACAAACGCCTCATCACCCAACAATGGCAATGCACGGAAAATCCCGCCACCGGTCTCCAGCGGTTCACCTTCGGGCGAGTACTGGATACTCACGCCATAACGCGAGCCATCGCCCAGATAGTCTTCGATCTGCTGTCCCAGCCAGGCATGGTTGATCACGATTTCGGTAAACCCGGCAGCGGCCAGCGCGCGCAGGTGATACTCGATCAGCGGCACCCCGCCAGCGCGGACCAGCGGTTTTGGCGTGGTCAGGGTCAGCGGGCGCATGCGCTCGCCTTTACCCGCAGCCAGAATCATTGCCTTCATGCATTCACTCCAGCACGCAGACTCAGCAGCAACACATCCAGTTCCGCCAGTTCAGGACGGCGGGCGACCACTGCTTCTATATAAGCAAAGAAGCGCGGCACGTCGGCGAGGTAACGCGGCTTGCCATCGCGATGGCAGATGCGGGCGAAGATACCAATGACTTTCAGGTGACGCTGCACGCCCATCAGGTCGCTGGCGCGCAAGAAGTCTTCGAAGTCTGGCTGGACGGGAATGCCGAGGGCACCCGCTTGCTGCCAGTAATCTTGCAGCCAACCGTGCACTCGCTCCTCGGGCCAGCTCAGGAACGCGTCCTTGAACAGGCAGGTCACGTCATAGGTCACCGGGCCATAGACCGCATCCTGGAAATCCAGCACGCCGGGATTCGGCTCGCTGAGCATCAAGTTGCGCGGCATGTAGTCGCGATGCACCAGGACTTTCGGTTGCGCCAGGGCGCTGTCGATCAGCAGCTGCGACACGTTCTGCCAGAGCATTTGCTGCGCAGGGTCGAACTCGATGCCCAACTCACGCTTCACAAACCACTCGGGGAACAATTCCAGCTCGCGACGCAACAGCGCCACGTCATAACTCGGCAGCGGAGCAACCATCGGCAACTGCTGAAAAGCCAACAGAGCCTGCAAGGCATCCTTGAACAAATCGTCGGCATTTTCGCTGTCGATAACGTCCAGATAGGTCTTGTTGCCCAGGTCATTGAGCAAAAGAAAACCGCGCTCGAGGTCTTCGGCATAAATTTTCGGCACATTTATTCCGGATTTCGCCAGCAAAAAAGCGATATCCACGAAGGGTTTGCAGTTTTCCTGGGGCGGCGGCGCGTCCATTACGACGAAACTTTTGCCGCCGCCTTCCCAACGGAAATAGCGCCGAAAACTCGCATCACTGCTGGCCGCGGTCAACGTGGCCGGGGGTACGGCGCCCCAACTCTGCTCTGCAAAGAGGGTCGCCAACTGCTCATCGAGCCAAACTTTCAGGTGTTGCAAACGTACATCTTGGTCAGGCATTGCAAGGGTCTCCGACGGCGCTAGCCGTCAAGCGGGTCATGCTTTATTATCCAGCATCTTTTTCAGACCATCGAGAGGCGTGCGGCCCACACCGCGGGCAGATGGCACGCAGGAAGCCCGGACTAATAAGATGGCATTGAAATCCCCCGCGTTTCGTAAAAAATTTCCGTTGTTGGTCACTGGCAGTCTGCTGGCCCTGCAACCTCTAGCCACTTCGTTCGTGGTCGCCGCGGAACAGTATGACTGCTCAGTCTCTGCTTCGGGTGCCTGGAACTGTGCGCCCAAGACGTCGGCGGCTGCATTGCCACCGCGTCCCATCCATGAGGGCAGCGCAGTCTCCGCAACCGGTGAAGCACCTACCGAGAGCGGCGCCAGTGAAGACACCGGCACCAAGCCTGTGCTGGTCACCGAATCCAAAGGCCGCGCCCTCAAGTCCCGTAGCGCAGACTACAGTCACCTCGACTGGGTTCCGCGCGAGAATCTCACTGCAGCGCAATTGGCCGAAACCGGTCCTTACTGCTCTGGTTCCTATATCGAACCAATTCGTCCTGGCATGAATGACAAGACGAATAAAAGTGACGCCCCGACGTTTGTCGGTGCCAAGGCTTCTCGCTACAAGCAGGATGAACAGATCGCTACCCTGGCCGGTGACGTGGTCCTGCGTCAGGGCAGCATGCAGGCCGAAGCCGACGAAGCGAACCTCTACCAGGCCGAGAGCCGTGGCGAGCTGGACGGCAACGTGCGCATTCGCGACAACGGCGCGCTGATCGTCGGCGACCACGCCGAAGTGCAGCTCGACACCGGCGAAGCCAAGGTCGACAACGCCGAATACGTGATGCACAAATCCCGTATCCGCGGTAACGCGCTGTATGCCAAGCGTGCCGAAAACGCGATCATCCGCCTCAAGGATGGTACGTACACCACGTGCGAACCGAACAGCAACGCCTGGCAGCTCAAGGGCAACAACATCACCTTGAACCCGGCGACCGGTTTCGGTACCGCGACCAACGTGACGCTGCGGGTCAAGGACATTCCGGTTCTGTACACGCCGTACATCTACTTCCCGATCGATGATCGTCGTCAGTCCGGCTTCCTGCCGCCAACCATTGGCAGCGGCAGCGACACTGGCTTCCTGTTGGTCACCCCGTACTACTTCAACCTGGCGCCGAACTACGATGCCACGTTGTACCCGCGCTACATGAGCAAGCGCGGCCTGTTGATGGAAGGCGAGTTCCGTTACCTGACCAAGTCCACCGAAGGTCAGTTCGGCGCCGCGTACCTCAACGACGAGGACGACGATCGCAAGCTTCAAACGGATTACGAAAAAACCCGCTACATGTACAACTGGCAGCACAAGGGCGGTCTCGACTCGCGGGTATTCACGCAGGTCGACTACACCAAGATCAGCGATCCGTATTACTTCCAGGATCTGCAGACCGACCAGCTTGGCGTGAAGTCGTCCGATTACGTGAACCAGCAGGGCTCTGTCAGCTATCGTGGCGACAGCTACGTTGCACGCCTCAATGCCCAGGCCTATCAGCTGGCGACCGTATCGAACATCACACCGTACGACCGCCTGCCACAGCTCACCTTCAACGGTCAGTTGCCAACGCACCCGAACGGTTTGAATTTCGACTACGAAACAGAAATCGTGCGATTCGAGCGAGACCTGCAAACGGGCTCGTTCTCCGATGAAGACGGCAACCTGTCGCCTCGTCTGGACACCAACGTAGCGGGCCTGGCTCGTGCCAACGGTAATCGTCTGAACCTCAAGCCAGGCGTGAGCCTGCCGCTGGACTGGACGTATGGCTTCGTCAAGCCATCGCTCAAATATCAATACACCCAGTACGACCTGGATCTCGATGGCACCGGTAAAAACGATCTCCTGACGAACCGCAATAACGCTTCGGCGCTTGGCGAGTCCTTCAGCAGCTCGCAAAACCGCGGCGTCCCGATCGCCAGCGTCGACAGCGGCCTGTATTTCGATCGCAACACCACCTGGTTCGGCAAGAACTATCGCCAGACCCTGGAACCGCGCCTGTTCTACCTGTATGTCCCTGAAGAAGACCAGAAGGACATTCCGGTTTTCGACACCGGCGAGTACACCTTCAACTATGCGTCGCTGTTCCGCGACAACCGCTTCTCGGGCTCCGACCGCGTCGGCGACGAGAACAAACTGTCGCTGGGCGTGACCAGCCGCTGGATCGAAGAAAACGGCTTTGAACGTCAACGCATCAGCGTCGGCCAGGCCTTGTACTTCAAGGATCGCGAAGTCCAGTTGCCGGGTATCGACGCAAAAACCCGCGAAGATGCGCAGGCCAACGTTTCTCCGTATGCGCTGGAATACGAATACCGCTGGAACCGCGATTGGCGCACGACTGCCGATTACAACTGGGATCCGGACAGCCACAGCCCTCGCTCGGGCAGTGCGATGTTCCACTACCAGCCTGAAGACAACCCGAACAAGGTCATCAACGCCGGCTATCGCTATCGCAATGACCAGGTCCGTTACGACCAGAACACCGGTCAATGGTCGGTGGGTGGTGGTGACTACGGCACGCCGGGCACCCCGGGTTACGTGAAGGACTACTACAAGATCCAGCAGCACGACTTCTCGGTGATCTGGCCGATCGTGCCGCAATGGAACGCCATCAGCCGCTGGCAGTATGACTACAACCAGAACCGTACTCTGGAAGCCTTCGGTGGTTTCGAGTACGACAACTGCTGCTGGAAACTGCGCCTGATCAACCGTTACTGGGTTTCCTATGACGAATTCAGTCAGGAAGCTCCGCAAAACGAAAAAGGCGACCATGGCATCTTCCTCCAAATCGTTCTGAAAGGTCTCGGCGGCGTTGTTGGCCAAAAAGTAGAGAGCTTCCTCGACAAAGGCATCCAAGGTTATCGTGAACGTGAAGACCAAGCTTTCTGATTGTCTGCGCCCGCTGATGCTGGGCGCGCTGTTCCTGGGTACTGCGGCGAATGCCGCGGTACAGTCCATCGATAAAGTGGTGGCCATTGTCGACAACGATGTGGTCATGCAGAGCCAGCTGGACCAACGTGTTCATGAAGTTCAGCAAACCATCGCCAAACGCGGTTCTGCTGCGCCGCCGGCCAGCGTGCTGGATCAGCAGGTGCTTGAGCGCCTGATCGTCGAAAACCTGCAACTGCAGATCGGCGAACGCTCCGGCATTCGCATCACCGATGAAGAGCTGAATCAGGCGGTCGGCACCATTGCCCAGCGCAATAACATGTCGATCGATCAATTCCGCGCGGCCCTGACTCGTGATGGCCTGTCTTATGAAGACGCTCGCGAGCAGATTCGTCGTGAAATGATCATCAGCCGCGTGCGTCAACGCCGTGTGGCTGAGCGCATTCAAGTGTCCGAGCAGGAAGTGAAGAACTTCCTCGCTTCCGACCTTGGCAAAATGCAGCTGTCCGAAGAGTTCCGCCTGGCCAACATCCTGATTCCTACACCGGAAAGTGCTAACTCCGATGCGATTCAGAGTGCTGCCAAACAGGCCGACGCGGTTTACCAGCAGCTCAAGCAAGGCGCTGACTTCGCTCAGTTGGCAATCGCCAAATCCGCCAGCGAAACCGCACTGGAAGGCGGCGACATGGGCTGGCGTAAAGCCGCTCAATTGCCACCTCCGTTCGATCGCATGCTGAGCACCATGTCGGTCGGCGATGTCACCCAACCGATGCGCACGCCGGGCGGCTTCATCATCCTGAAGATCCTCGACAAGCGTGGCGGCGAGACCCAGACCCGTGACGAAGTACACGTGCGTCATATCCTGGTCAAACCTAGCCCGATCCGCGACGAAGCAAAAACCAAGGCCCTGGCCCAATCGCTCTACACCCGTATCGAAGCGGGCGAAGATTTCGGCGAACTGGCGAAAAGCTTCTCGGAAGACCCGGGTTCCGCCCTCAACGGCGGCGACCTGAACTGGATCGACCCGAATGCATTGGTGCCCGAGTTCCGCGAAGTGATGGCCAATACCCCGCAAGGTCAGCTGTCCAAGCCGTTCCAGACCCAATATGGCTGGCACGTCCTGGAAGTCCTTGGCCGCCGCGCCACCGACAGCACCACCCAGGCCCGTGAGCAGCAAGCAATGACCGTACTGCGTAACCGCAAATACGACGAAGAGCTGCAAACCTGGCTGCGTCAGATCCGTGACGAAGCGTACGTAGAGATCAAACTCCCTGGTGCAGACCAGGCAGCGCAGTGAAACCCCAACGTTTCGCGCTGACACCCGGCGAACCGGCCGGCATAGGTCCTGACCTGTGCCTGCTGGTTGCCTCGCAAGCCCAGCCACACCCCCTGATTGCCATTACCAGCCGCGACCTGCTCCTTGAGCGGGCCGCGCAGTTGGGCGAGGTCGTTGATTTGCTGCCGGTAACCCCGGACAGCTGGCCGGATGTCCCCGCGCCAGCCAACAGCCTGTATGTCTGGGATACGCCGCTCAATGCGCCGGTGACTGCCGGTCAACTCGACAAAGCCAATGCTGCTTTCGTTCTGGAAACCCTGACCCGCGCTGGTCAGGGCTGCCTGGACGGGCACTTCGCCGGCATGATCACCGCCCCTGTGCACAAGGGCGTGATCAACGAATCGGGTATCGCCTTTTCCGGGCATACAGAATTTCTCGCCGACCTGACGCAGACCGCGCAAGTGGTGATGATGCTTGCGACCCGCGGATTGCGCGTGGCGCTGGTCACCACTCACCTGCCCCTTCGCGAGATTGCCGATGCAATCACACCGGAGCGTCTGGAGCGGGTCACGCGGATTCTGCATGCCGACCTGCAACAAAAATTCGGCATCGCCCAGCCGCGTATCCTGGTGTGCGGGCTCAATCCCCATGCCGGCGAAGGCGGACACCTGGGCCATGAAGAAATCGACATCATCGAACCTACATTAGAGCGCCTGCGTGGCGAAGGCATGGACCTTCGCGGTCCCCTGCCCGCCGACACTCTGTTTACCCCCAAATATCTGGAGCACTGCGACGCGGTGCTGGCGATGTACCACGACCAGGGCTTGCCCGTGCTGAAATACAAAGGCTTCGGCGCAGCAGTCAACGTGACCCTCGGCTTGCCGATCATCCGCACGTCGGTCGACCACGGCACTGCCCTGGACCTGGCCGGCAGCGGCAAAATCGACACCGGCAGCCTGCAAGTCGCCCTGGAAACCGCCTACCAGATGGCCGAGACCCGTTTATGACCGAGCATTACCAACACAAGGCGCGCAAACGCTTTGGCCAGAACTTCCTGCACGATGCCGGCGTTATCGACCGCATCCTGCGCTCCATCCATGCCAAGCCCGAAGACCGCCTGCTGGAAATCGGTCCGGGCCAGGGTGCGCTGACCCAGGGCCTGCTGAACAGCGGTGCCCAGCTGGACGTAGTAGAGCTGGATAAAGACCTGATCCCGATCCTCAACCAGCAGTTCGCCGGCAAGAGCAATTTCAACCTGCACCAGGGCGATGCGCTGAAGTTCGACTTCAACAGCCTGAACGCCGCGCCGAACAGCCTGCGCGTGGTGGGCAACCTGCCGTACAACATCTCCACGCCGCTGATTTTCCACCTGCTGCACAACGCAGGCATCATTCGCGACATGCACTTCATGCTGCAGAAAGAAGTGGTCGAGCGTCTGGCGGCAGGCCCTGGCGGCGGTGACTGGGGTCGTCTGTCGATCATGGTCCAGTACCATTGTCGTGTAGAGCACCTGTTCAATGTTGGCCCCGGCGCATTCAACCCGCCGCCGAAAGTCGATTCTGCCATCGTGCGCCTGGTGCCTCACGCCGTACTGCCGCACCCGGCCAAGGATCACCGCTTGCTGGAGCGCGTCGTGCGCGAAGCCTTCAACCAGCGCCGCAAGACCCTGCGCAACACCCTCAAGTTGCTGCTGAGCAACGACGAAATCACCGCCGCCGGTGTCGACGGCAGCCTGCGCCCGGAGCAGCTCGATCTGGCCGCCTTCGTACGCTTGGCCGACAAACTCAGCGAACAAGTCCTACAGAAACCCGCCGCCGACTGACAGGCAACAAGCGTTATCGGGTAGGACACCAGCCATCATGTCTGGTTTACTACCCGATACTTGGCCTAGACTGAGTTCCATCAGCTACGCCCCGCGTCCCGCTTCGTTTTTAAGGCCTCTTGAATGTCCGATCCTCGTTATCAGGTCGACGTCAGCGTCGTCACCCGCTATCTGGCAGAACAATCGCAACCCGAGCAAAACCGCTTTGCCTTCGCTTACACCATCACCGTGCACAACAATGGCGAATTACCGGCCAAGCTGTTGTCTCGGCACTGGGTGATCACCGATGGTGACGGGCATGTCGAGGAGGTTCGCGGTGCCGGCGTGGTTGGCCAACAGCCGTTGATCAAGGCAGGCGAGAGCCATACCTATAGCAGCGGCACGGTGATGACGACCAAGGTCGGCAACATGCAAGGCAGCTATCAAATGATTGCCGAAGACGGCAAACACTTCGACGCCATCATCGCTCCATTCCGCCTGGCGGTGCCCGGAGCCCTGCACTGATGGCGACGTACGCCGTTGGCGACCTGCAAGGTTGCCTCGAACCTTTGAAATGCCTGCTCAAGCAAGTCGCCTTCGACCCTGCCCGGGACAAACTGTGGCTGGTGGGCGATCTGGTCAACCGTGGCCCGCAGTCGCTGGAAACCTTGCGCTTCCTCTATAGCATTCGCGAATCACTGGTGTGCGTGCTCGGCAACCACGATCTTCATCTGCTGGCCGCCGGGCATAACATCGAACGCCTGAAGAAAGCCGACACCCTGCGCGAGATTCTCGAAGCACCGGATCGTGTGGAACTGCTGGAATGGGTGCGCCAGCAAAAGCTCATGCATTACGACGAGCAGCGCAACATCGCCCTGGTCCACGCCGGCATCCCCCCGCAATGGTCGCTGCGCAAAGCCCTGAAGTGCGCCGCCGAAGTCGAAGAGGCCCTGCGCGACGATAATCGCTTCGCGCCTTACCTCGACGGCATGTACGGCAACGAACCGCTGAAATGGGACAGCGATCTCAAAGGCGTAACCCGCCTGCGTGTGATCACCAACTATTTCACCCGCATGCGTTTCTGCACCAGCGAAGGCAAACTCGACCTCAAGGGCAAGGAAGGCGTCGACACCGCGCCGCCAGGTTATGCGCCGTGGTTCACTTACAAGGAGCGCAAGACCAGGGACGTGAAGATCATCTTCGGCCACTGGGCAGCGCTCGAAGGCCAGTGCAACGAACCGGGCATCTTCGCCCTCGACACCGGTTGCGTCTGGGGCGGGTCGATGACCTTGATGAACGTCGACACCCTTGAGCGACTGCAGTGCAAATGCGACGAGCATGGCCACACCTTCCTGCCGTCAGTCGCCTCCCCCATTTCCGAACAAACGCCAGCCAGCGCCCGGCGCTAGACTGCGCTTTCAGCCGAGCCACAGGAGCCCGCCATGAGCGAATTCAAACGTATCCCCCCAGAACAGGCCCAGGCCCTGCGCGAACAAGGCGCAGTGGTCGTCGATGTTCGAGACCCGGCAACATTTGCCGCGCTGCACATCAGCGGCTCGAAGCATCTGGACAACCATTCCCTGCATGCTTTCATTCAGGGCGCAGACCTGGACGCACCGACGGTGGTGGTCTGCTATCACGGCAATTCCAGCCAGGGCGCAGCGGCCTACCTGATCAGCCAGGGCTTCTCCGATGTCTACAGCATGGACGGCGGTTTTGAGCTGTGGCGTACGACTTATCCTTCGGAAACCGCGCAAGGCACTTCCGAATAATTTTTTTGTAACGTGCAAGCCCCGGCTGCCGCGGGCTCGCGCGGTGGCAGACGAACGGTCTGCCACAACTAATTACGTATCTCGCCTTTACCTCCCGAATAAGCAACTATCCTTAAGCGCAGGCCATCCAAAACAGGGGAGAGCCGGTACACCGGCGCGCGGGTCATCGGGAGTAGCTTTCGGGGCGGTACGCTTTGAAAGGGTTCTGGGGGGTAAACAGCGACTGCATATCCGGTCGCTGCCAGCATCGACTGACTGATCCGGCGTCGGCTCCACGTATCGAGCGAGGTGACGTCATGAGTATCTTTAGCCACTTCCAACAACGCTTCGAGTCCACACGCCAGGAAGAACTCTCACTGCAAGAGTACCTGGAGCTGTGCAAAAAGGACCGCAGCGCCTACGTTTCCGCCGCCGAGCGTCTGTTGCTGGCCATCGGAGAACCGGAGCTGCTCGACACCTCGACCAACTCGAGGCTTTCGCGAATTTTTTCCAACAAGGTGATCCGCCGCTATCCGGCCTTTGAAGACTTCCACGGGATGGAAGAATGCATCGACCAGATCGTCTCGTATTTCCGCCATGCCGCTCAGGGCCTGGAAGAGAAAAAACAAATCCTCTATCTGCTCGGCCCCGTCGGCGGCGGTAAATCGTCCCTGGCCGAGAAGCTGAAACAGCTTATCGAGAAGGTGCCTTTCTACGCGATCAAAGGCTCGCCGGTTTTCGAATCTCCTTTGGGTCTGTTCAACGCCACCGAAGATGGCGCGATCCTCGAAGAAGATTTCGGCATTCCGCGGCGCTACCTCAACACCATCATGTCGCCATGGGCCACCAAACGCCTGGCCGAGTTCGGCGGCGACATCAGCCAGTTCCGCGTGGTGAAGCTCTATCCGTCGATCCTCAACCAGATCGCCGTGGCCAAAACCGAGCCGGGAGACGAAAACAACCAGGACATCTCGGCACTGGTGGGCAAGGTCGATATCCGCAAACTGGAAGAATTCCCGCAAAACGACGCCGACGCCTACAGCTACTCGGGCGCACTGTGCCGGGCCAACCAGGGCCTGATGGAATTCGTCGAAATGTTCAAGGCACCGATCAAGGTGCTGCACCCATTGCTGACCGCCACCCAGGAAGGCAACTACAACAGCACCGAAGGTCTGGGGGCGATTCCGTTTACCGGGATCCTGCTGGCCCACTCCAACGAATCGGAATGGCACACCTTCCGCAACAACAAGAACAACGAAGCCTTCATCGACCGGATCTACATCGTCAAAGTGCCGTACTGCCTGCGGGTCAGCGACGAAGTGAAGATCTACGACAAGCTGCTGTTCAACAGTTCGCTGGCCAAGGCCCATTGCGCGCCCGACACCTTGAAGATGCTCGCCCAGTTCACCGTGCTCTCGCGCCTCAAGGAGCCGGAGAACTCGAACATCTACTCCAAAATGCGCGTGTATGACGGTGAAAACCTCAAGGACACCGATCCGAAGGCCAAGTCGATCCAGGAATACCGCGACAATGCCGGTGTCGACGAAGGCATGAACGGTCTGTCGACCCGTTTCGCGTTCAAGATTCTGTCGAAGGTCTTCAACTTCGATCCGCACGAAATCGCCGCCAACCCGGTGCATTTGCTCTACGTGCTGGAACAACAGATCGAACAGGAACAATTCCAGGCTGAAACCCGCGAACGTTACTTGCGCTTCCTCAAGGAATACCTGGCGCCGCGTTACATCGAGTTCATCGGCAAGGAAATCCAGACCGCCTACCTCGAGTCGTACAGCGAGTACGGCCAGAACATCTTCGATCGCTACGTGCTGTACGCCGACTTCTGGATCCAGGACCAGGAATACCGCGACCCGGAAACCGGCGAGATCCTCAATCGCGTGGCGCTGAACGAAGAACTGGAGAAAATCGAAAAACCGGCCGGTATCAGCAATCCGAAGGATTTCCGCAACGAAATCGTCAACTTCGTGCTGCGCGCCCGTGCCAACAACAACGGCAAGAACCCGACCTGGCTCAGCTACGAAAAACTGCGGGTGGTCATCGAGAAGAAAATGTTCTCCAACACCGAGGACCTCCTGCCCGTCATCAGCTTCAACGCCAAGGCGAGCAAAGAGGACCAGCAGAAACACAACGACTTCGTCACACGGATGGTCGAGCGGGGCTACACCGACAAACAGGTACGACTGCTGTCCGAGTGGTACCTGCGGGTCAGAAAATCACAATAACCCGCTGCCGGTCAGACCGGTTGTCGTCAGCCAGAGGCCTGTGTACGCATTTTCTGTTACACAGGCCTCTGGAAGGTGTTCGAAAGTCGGTAGCGAGTTCAGGCAGCATCCAAAGCGCTTGGGGGAGCGTTGAATATCCCTTGGCCTTCGGTCCGATGCTGCATCACCGCTCGCCCCTTTCAGGACAGCTTCTAAGGAGCAGTCATGAGCTATGTGATCGACCGACGTCTCAATGGCAAGAACAAGAGCACGGTGAACCGTCAGCGGTTTCTGCGGCGTTACCGTGATCACATCAAAAAGGCTGTCGAAGAGGCGGTCAGCCGGCGCTCCATCACCGACATGGAACACGGCGAACAGATCAGCATTCCCGGCCGCGACATCGACGAGCCGGTGCTTCACCACGGTCGCGGGGGCAAACAGACCGTCGTGCATCCCGGCAACAAAGAGTTCACCAGCGGCGAACACATCGCCCGTCCGCCCGGAGGTGGCGGCGGCAGAGGGCCCGGCAAGGCTGGCAACTCGGGTGAAGGCATGGACGAATTCGTCTTCCAGATCACCCAGGAAGAGTTCCTCGAGTTCATGTTCGAGGACCTGGAACTGCCCAATCTGGTCAAGCGCAACCTGACCGGCACCGATACCTTCAAAACCGTTCGTGCAGGCATCAGCAACGAAGGCAACCCGTCGCGGATCAACATCATCCGCACCTTGCGCTCGGCCCACGCCCGACGAATCGCCCTGTCCGGCAGCAGCCGGGCGAAACTGCGCGAAGCCAAAGAGGAATTGCTGCGACTCAGGCAGGAAGAACCGGACAACTTCGGCGATATTCAGGAAATCGAGGCGGAAATAGAAAAACTCAGTGCGCGCATTCATCGCATACCGTTCCTCGACACCTTCGACCTCAAGTACAACCTGCTGGTCAAGCAACCCAACCCCAGTTCGAAGGCGGTGATGTTCTGCCTGATGGACGTGTCCGGCTCCATGACCCAGGCGACCAAGGACATCGCCAAGCGTTTCTTTATCCTGCTGTACCTGTTCCTCAAACGTAATTACGACAAGATTGACGTGGTTTTTATCCGCCACCACACCAGTGCCCGGGAAGTGGATGAGGAAGAATTCTTCTATTCCCGCGAAACCGGCGGCACCATCGTTTCCAGTGCGTTGAAACTGATGCAGGAGATCATGGCCGAACGCTATCCGAGCAACGAGTGGAACATCTACGCCGCCCAGGCTTCCGACGGCGATAACTGGAATGACGACTCGCCGATCTGCCGCGACATTCTGATCAACCAGATCATGCCGTTCGTGCAGTACTACACTTACGTTGAGATCACCCCGCGCGAACATCAGGCCCTGTGGTTCGAGTACGAGCGCATCGCCGAAGCCTTTTCTGACACCTTTGCCCAGCAACAACTGGTCTCGGCCGGGGATATCTATCCGGTCTTCCGTGAACTCTTCCAGCGCAGGTTAGTGACATGACCGCCAAAGAGCAGAAGCGCCAACCCATTTCCACCGGCTCCGAATGGACGTTCGAGCTGATCCAGGCCTACGACCGCGAAATCAGTCGTATCGCGGCTCGTTATGCGCTCGACACCTACCCTAACCAGATCGAAGTGATCACGGCCGAGCAGATGATGGACGCGTATGCCTCCGTCGGTATGCCGCTGGGTTATCACCATTGGTCGTACGGCAAACACTTCCTCAGCACCGAAAAATCCTACACTCGCGGGCAGATGGGACTGGCCTACGAAATCGTGATCAACTCGGACCCCTGCATCGCCTACCTGATGGAAGAAAACACCATCTGCATGCAGGCGCTGGTGGTGGCTCACGCCTGCTACGGGCACAACAGCTTCTTCAAAGGCAACTACCTGTTTCGCACCTGGACCGACGCCAGCTCGATCATCGATTACCTGGTGTTCGCCAAGCAGTACATCATGCAGTGCGAAGAGCGCCACGGCATCGACGCGGTCGAGGACCTGCTGGACTCCTGCCATGCGCTGATGAACTACGGGGTTGACCGCTACAAACGCCCTTACCCGATTTCCGCCGAGGAAGAACGTCGTCGGCAAAAGGACCGGGAGGAGCATTTGCAGAAACAGATCAACGATCTGTGGCGCACCATTCCGAAAGGCGCGGACAAGTACAGCGACCGGGACAACGCACGCTTCCCCGCCGAACCGCAGGAAAACATCCTGTACTTCATCGAAAAACACGCGCCGCTGCTGGAGCCCTGGCAGCGGGAGATCGTGCGGATCGTGCGTAAGATCGCCCAGTATTTTTACCCGCAACGCCAGACTCAGGTGATGAACGAAGGCTGGGCCACGTTCTGGCATTACACCCTGATGAACGACCTGTACGACGAAGGCCTGGTCACCGACGGCTTCATGATGGAGTTCCTGACGTCCCACACCAGCGTGGTCTTCCAGCCGGGCTTCGACAGCCCGTACTACAACGGAATAAACCCCTACACCCTGGGCTTTGCCATGTACCGTGATATCCGGCGCATGTGTGAAACCCCTACCGAGGAAGATTATCGCTGGTTCCCGGAAATCGCTGGCACCGACTGGCTATCCACCATCAAGTTCGCCATGAGCAGCTTCAAGGATGAAAGCTTCATCCTGCAGTACCTGTCGCCGAAGGTGATCCGCGACCTGAAATTGTTCAGCATTCTCGATGATGATCAGAAGGACGACCTGCTGGTACCGGCCATCCACGACGAAGATGGCTACCGCACCATCCGGGAAACCCTGGCCGCGCAGTACAACCTGGGCAATCGCGAACCCAACATCCAGATCTACAGCATCGACCGCCGCGGAGACCGCTCCCTGACCCTGCGTCACCAGCAACACGACCGCAAACCGCTGGGCGAGTCCACCGAGGAAGTGCTTAAACACTTGCACCGCCTCTGGGGCTTCGACATTCACCTGGAAACCCTGCAAGGGGATCAGGTGATGAAAACCCACCACGTACCGCCCAGAAGCGAGCACAGCGAAGGCGAATACGGCCGGCTGGACCTAGCCGTCATTCATCTTTGATCCTGTTCGTGCCTCCGCAAGCTCGACGCAACGGTTATTCTGTCGGGCTAACGGAGGTTTTTTATGCGGATTTATAAAGTCGGCGGTGCGGTACGCGATCGCCTGCTGGGCAAACCTGTCACCGATATCGACTGGGTCGTGGTCGGCGCCACCACCGAAGAAATGCTCGCCAAGGGCTATCGCCCGGTGGGCGCGGACTTCCCGGTGTTTCTTCATCCAAAAAGTGGTGAGGAATATGCCCTCGCCCGGACTGAACGCAAAAGCGGACGCGGTTACGGCGGTTTTACCTTTCACGCCAGCCCCGAAGTCACCCTCGAAGAAGACCTGATTCGTCGCGACCTGACGATCAACGCCATGGCTGAAGACGATCAACAGAATTTGACCGACCCGTACCATGGCCAACGCGATCTCGAAGCTCGCGTTCTGCGTCACGTTTCCCCCGCATTCGCCGAAGATCCGCTCCGTGTTCTACGTGTTGCGCGCTTTGCCGCTCGTTATGCGGAATTGGGCTTCACCGTCGCACCGGAAACGCTGGAGCTGATGCGCCAACTCAGCGAGTCGGGCGAACTGGAGGCATTGACCGCCGAACGTAGCTGGAAAGAAATTTCCCGCGCACTGCTGGAAGATCAACCGCAGGTATTTATCGAAGTGCTGCGCGAGTGCGGCGCTCTCAAGGTGCTGATGCCAGAAGTCGATGCCCTGTTCGGCGTACCGCAACCGGAAGCTCATCACCCGGAAATCGACACGGGCGTACACACCTTGAGCGTGCTTGAGCAATCAGCGTTGCACAAACAACCACTGACTGTGCGCTGGGCTTGCCTGCTGCATGACCTGGGCAAAGGACTGACGCCGAAAGAAGACTGGCCGCGGCATATCGCCCACGAACACACCGGCCTGAAGCTGATCAAAGCGGTCAATGAACGCTTCAAGGCACCGAAGGACTGCCAGGAACTGGCTTTGCTGGTGGGGCAATATCACACCCATGGCCATCGCGCCCTGGAGCTAAAGCCCTCGACGCTGCTGGAGCTGCTGCAAAGTTTTGACGTCTATCGTCGTCCGCAGCGGTTTGAGGAGTTTATTGCGGCGTGTGAAATGGACGCGCGCGGGCGCAAAGGGCTGGAGCAGAGAAGTTATCCACAGGCGGATTATTTGCGCGGGGCGGCGAACGCTGCTCGCAGCGTGGCGGTACAACCGTTGCTGGAGAAGGGATTCAAGGGGCCGGAGTTGGGAGAGGCGATCAAGCGTGAGCGGCTCAAAGCGCTGAAGATTTACAAAGAGACGGCGCCTTCCTGAAAAGCTTCGCGAGCAGGCTCGCTCCCACAGGTTTAGCGCAACCCTTGTGGGAGCGAGCCTGCTCGCGATGGCGTCATCAGCCTCACAGGAGATGCAATGGAGTCAACGGCTCCCCACGCCATTCAAACGCCACCGGCGCCAACACCTGATCAATCTGCGCTTCGCCCCACAACGTCGCAAAGCTTTTGCCTACACCCGGATGCACACGATCCGGCGCAATGAGCGACAACGGCCACAATACGAAGGCATTTTTCAGGATCTCTGCGCGCGGCAGAATCAATCCGTCGAAGTTGCCCACCAGATCACCGAACAACAGCACGTCGATATCCAGTGGCAAACCCTTGCGGTCCGGTGCATAGCGGCCGTTGTCTGCCTCGATGAATTTCAGTCGGCGGTCCAGTTCTATCAGCGGCAAATCGGTGTAAGCCGAGACCACGAAATTGAAGAACGGCCCGCTCTTGATCCCCACCGGCTGGCTTTCAAACACCGCCGAGCATCTTATATCCACCAGAAAACCCGCCAGGGCTTCCAGGCCAGCCTGCAAATGGGTTTCGCGCTCGATATTGCTACCGAGCCCGAGGTACACCTGAGTCAGCGACATCCGCGCTCGATCTCCACGCCCACACCACCGGTAGCCGCCGGGACGGCACCTGGCTTGGTCAGTTTGAGACGCATCCAGGTAATGCTGAACTCGCTCATCAGCACTTCAACCAGACGTTCGGCAAAGGTCTCGACCAACTGGAACTGCGCTTGCTCGGCAAAGGCCTGGATGCGCGACGAAACGCTCGCGTAATCGAGCGCCAGGGTCAGGTCATCACCCGCCGCGGCCGGGCGATTGTCCCAGGCGAAGCTCAGATCAAGACGCAAGCACTGTCGGATGCCTCGCTCCCAGTCGTAGGCACCGATCACGGTGTCGACTTCCAGGCCCTCGATAAACACTCTGTCCAAGCACTTTTCTCCGCTGCACGACAAGGGCGCAATGCGCCGTTAGAATCAGGGCGTCCTCGCCCGGAATAGTTAGCATGTTTTGGTTACTGGCGACTCTCGCCTACCTGCTCGGCTCTCTGTCCTTCGCCATTTTGCTCAGCCGCCTGACCGGTAGCCCCGATCCGCGAATGAGTGGCTCGGGCAATGCCGGTGCCACCAACATGTTGCGTCTGGCCGGCAAGAAACTCGCCATCCTGACCTTGATCGGCGACCTCTGCAAAGGACTGCTGCCGGTGCTGATCGCCGGTGTTGCGGGTCTTTCGCTGCAAGAACAGGCCTGGATCGGCGTTTGCGCCGTCATCGGCCACCTGTTCCCGCTGTATTTTCGCTTTCGCGGCGGCAAAGGTGTCGCCACTGCTGCCGGCATGTTACTGGGGCTTTACCCGCCAGCAGCCCTGCTGGCGGTCTGTGCCTGGCTGCTGACGTTCTACCTGACCCGCACCAGCTCACTCGCTGCGCTGATCGCCACACCGCTGACCCTGCCGCTGCTGGCCTGGCAGGAACCGGCGGCCTTGCTGCCCATGAGCGCGCTCACGGGCATGATCGTCTGGCGTCATCGAGGCAATCTACGCGACCTGTTTGCCGGGCGCGAACGGCATTTTTAAATACCGGACGTGAGCGCCGCTCATCACAGCCCCGACAATTGCTCCATCGGCCAGCGTGCCTGCACGCTGATCGCCAGACTTTCGTGCTGACCGGCCTGCAAGCGCTGGCAGCCGGCAAACGCAATCATTGCGCCGTTGTCGGTGCAGAACTCCGGACGGGCGTAAAACACGTCGCCCTTCATGTCGCCGAGCATTTTTTCCAGTGAAGAGCGCAGTGCCTTGTTGGCGCTGACGCCCCCTGCGATGACCAGACGCTTCATTCCCGCCTGTTTCAGGGCGCGCTTGCACTTGATGGTCAAAGTCTCCACCACGGCCTGCTGGAACGCCAGCGCGATGTCGCAACGGGCTTGCTCGCTGTCGTCCCCGGCGCTGACGCTCTGCTGCCAGGTGTTGAGGGCGAAGGTTTTCAGGCCACTGAAGCTGAAAGCCAGGCCCGGGCGGTCGCACATCGGACGCGGAAAAGTGAAACGTCCTGCAACGCCTTGCTCCGCCAGACGAGCGATTTCCGGACCGCCCGGATAATTCAGCCCCATCATCTTCGCGGTCTTGTCGAAGGCTTCACCGGCAGCATCGTCGAGGGTTTCACCCAAGAGCGTGTATTGACCGATCCCGTCGACCTGAACCAGCTGCGTATGACCGCCCGACACCAACAAAGCGACGAACGGGAATTCCGGCGGTTGCGACTCCAGCATCGGCGCCAGCAAATGGCCTTCCATGTGGTGCACGCCGAGCGCCGGAATACCCCAGGCAAAGGCCAGCGCCTGAGCGCAGGAAGCACCGACCAGCAGCGCCCCGACCAGCCCCGGACCCGCGGTGTAGGCGATCGCGTCGATCTCGGTGGGCACGCAGCCCGCCTCGGCCAACACCTGACGAATCAAGGGCAGCATGCGTTTGACGTGGTCACGCGAAGCCAGCTCCGGCACGACGCCACCATAGGCGCGATGCAGGTCGATCTGGCTAAACAGCGCGTCGGCCAGCAAGCCGCGTTCACTGTCATATAATGCGACACCGGTTTCGTCGCAGGAGGTTTCTAATCCCAGTACTAGCATGGGTTTGCGCCTTGTTTAGGCTGAATTCGAAGGCGCGCATAATAGTCGCCATGTGATGCCCCGACTAGCGGTTTTCGATCAGAGGCTTTGCATTCCGAGCGATGAGGGGTTAACATCCGCAACCCTTAAAAACCGACGTCTTCAAGTGCTCTTTTGCCGCGAGGATGTTGACCCCGGTAATGAATGAAGGTAGCTCTGGATGCCAGCCGTCAAAGTAAAAGAGAACGAACCCTTCGACGTAGCTCTGCGTCGTTTCAAGCGCTCCTGCGAAAAAGCCGGTGTACTGGCTGAAGTTCGTAGCCGCGAATTTTACGAGAAGCCAACTTCTGAGCGTAAGCGCAAAGCAGCAGCCGCTGTTAAGCGTCACGCCAAGAAAGTTCAGCGCGAACAGCGCCGCGCCGTTCGTCTGTACTAATACACAGACGTTCGTAGCAAGCTTCTGCCAAGCCCGGCCCTCAGCCGGGCTAATGGCATTTGCGGACAACGCTTGATGCTTCACCGTCAAAGCCGCAGACGCGACCGAGACAAACCTGCTTCACAGCGTCAGACCTGGCTCTTTTGCCAGCGGTGCACGTCTTTTCTGACGAGCCTTCCAAGGCTACTGACGAGCACACCCACTGATTCCTCTCACGACGATCAGCCCAAGGCACCTTCTTGCGTGCCCGCTTATGAGCTATCCGAGGCCATCGACTGGCCGCAGCGGATTCAGCGAAACACTTTCAAATAGTCGAATACTGATTGGTATTAACGTCAGTGGATTTTCGGCAGATACACTTCCCGACAGCGATTACGCAGACGACACTGGTCGAGCCGCACACTTTGCGCGCCTCAAGCAATGACCCGCGTTCGCCGGCCCTTCGTTTTGGGTCCATTTCAGCGCAGATGACGAGACCGCCATGGCCGGGCTAATTCCCCAGAGCTTCATTGACGACCTTCTGAACCGCACCGACATCGTCGATGTGGTCAGCTCGCGCCTGCAACTGAAAAAGGCCGGCAAGAACTACACTGCCTGCTGCCCATTCCACAAAGAAAAAACCCCGTCTTTCAGCGTCAGCCCCGACAAGCAGTTCTATTACTGCTTCGGCTGCGGTGCTGGCGGTAACGCCCTCGGCTTCATGATGGACCACGACAACCTGGACTTCATCCAGGCTGTCGAAGAACTGGCCAAAGCCGCCGGCATGGAAATCCCCCGCGAAGAAAGCGGCCGGCCGCACAAACCGCGGCAGCCGACCGATTCGCCGCTTTACCCGCTGCTCACCGCCGCCGCCGATTTCTATCGTCAGGCACTGAAAAGCCATCCGTCGCGCAAAGCCGCGGTGGATTACTTGAAGGGTCGCGGACTGACCGGCGAGATCGCCCGGGACTTCGGCCTCGGTTTCGCTCCGCCCGGCTGGGACAATCTGTTCAAGCACCTGAGCAGCGACACGCTGCAACAGAAAGCCATGGTCGATGCCGGCCTGCTCATCGAAAACGCCGAAACCGGCAAACGCTATGACCGCTTCCGCGATCGCGTGATGTTTCCGATCCGCGACAGCCGCGGGCGCATCATCGCTTTCGGTGGCAGGGTATTGGGCGATGACAAACCGAAATACCTGAACTCACCGGAAACCCCGGTATTCCATAAAGGCCAGGAACTCTACGGCCTTTATGAAGCACGCAAAAACAACCGTAACCTCGACGAAATCATCGTCGTCGAAGGCTACATGGACGTCATCGCCCTCGCCCAGCAAGGCCTGCGCAATGCCGTCGCCACACTCGGCACCGCCACCAGCGAAGAGCACTTGAAGCGTCTGTTTCGCGTCGTGCCCAACGTTTTGTTCTGCTTCGACGGCGACCAGGCTGGCCGCAACGCCGCATGGCGAGCACTGGAAGCCACCCTGCCCTGCCTGCAAGACGGGCGACGGGCGCGCTTTCTGTTTCTACCCGAGGGCGAAGACCCGGATACGCTGGTCCGCTCCGAAGGCACCGATGCTTTCCGCGCGCGGATCAACCAGCACGCGCAGCCATTGGCGGACTATTTCTTTCAGCAACTGACCGAGGAATCGGACCCGCGCTCGCTCGAAGGCAAGGCCCACATGGCCACCCTCGCGGCGCCGCTGATCGACAAGGTTCCGGGCGCGAACCTGCGGATCCTCATGCGCAAGCGCCTGTCCGAAATCACCGGGCTCAGTGGCGAAGCGGTGACCCAGCTGGTGCAAAGCGCACCTCAGGACGCGCCGCCCGCTTACGATCCGGGCATCGATTACGACGCGATGCCGGATTACGGCGATTACCATCAGCCGCAGGCACAAGAGATGTACGTGCCGCAGCAGGAATGGACGCCGAAGAAACCCGGCGCCGGCGGCAAGAAATGGGACAAGAAACCGTGGGACAAAAATGGCAAGCGTGGCGGTGATCGCGATCAACAAAGCCCCCCGCGCACACCGATTGCCGTGGAAGCCCCGACCCTGATTGCGCTTCGCACGCTCATTCATCATCCGGAACTGGCTGGCAGGGTAGAAACCGCCGATCACTTCGCCAATGAGAGCAACACCTACGCGCAATTGCTGGTGGCCCTTATCGAGGCCGTGCAAAAAAATCCTAAGCTAAACTCAATTCAGTTAATGGCCCGCTGGCACGGGACGGAGCAGGGACGTCTTCTCAAAGCATTGGCGGAAAAGGAATGGCTGATTGAAGGCGGCAACCTTGAACAACAGTTTTTAGACACCATTACTAGGCTATCAGCCGGTCAACACACCGATAGCCTGGAAGCACTTATCAGAAAAGCAAGACAGCCGGGATTGACCGCAGAGGAAGCAAATCAGATCGCAAATCAGATGCGCGACCTATTAAAACGCAATATGACTGTACCAAACCCGACCTCAACTGGCGCGTGAGGTCATAGCTCAGGTATAATCCTCGGCTTGTTTTTTGCCCGCCAAGACCTTCAGTGGATAGGGTGTTATGTCCGGAAAAGCGCAACAGCAGTCTCGTATCAAAGAGTTGATCACACTTGGTCGTGAGCAGGGCTACCTGACTTACGCGGAGGTCAACGACCACCTGCCGGAGGATATTTCAGATCCGGAACAGGTGGAAGACATCATCCGCATGATCAATGACATGGGGATCAACGTATTCGAGGTTGCGCCAGATAAGGATTCCCTTATGCTGGCCGACGCCGATACCGACGAAGCCGCGGCCGAAGAGGCAGCAGCAGCGTTGGCAGCGGTCGAAACCGACATCGGTCGCACCACCGACCCGGTGCGCATGTACATGCGCGAAATGGGTACGGTAGAGCTCCTGACACGTGAAGGCGAAATCGAAATCGCCAAACGTATTGAAGAAGGCATCCGCGAAGTGATGGGCGCAATCGCGCACTTCCCTGGCACGGTTGACCATATTCTCTCCGAATACACTCGCGTCACCACCGAAGGTGGCCGCCTGTCCGACGTCCTGAGCGGTTATATCGACCCGGACGACGGCATTGCGCCGCCTGCTGCAGAAGTGCCGCCGCCAGTCGATCCGAAAGCCGTGAAAGCGGACGACGATACCGACGACGATGACGCCGAAGCTTCGGATGACGAAGAAGAAGCCGAAAGCGGTCCGGATCCGATCATCGCCGCACAGCGTTTTGGCGCTGTCGCTGATCAGATGGAAATCACCCGCAAGGCTCTGAAAAAGCACGGTCGCAACAACAAGGCAGCTATCGCTGAACTGTTGGCCCTGGCTGAGCTGTTCATGCCGATCAAACTGGTGCCGAAGCAATTCGAAGGCCTGGTCGAGCGTGTTCGCAGTGCCCTGGATCGTCTGCGTCAGCAAGAGCGCGCGATCATGCAATTGTGCGTGCGTGATGCCCGTATGCCGCGTGCCGACTTCCTGCGCCAGTTCCCGGGCAACGAAGTTGACGAAAGCTGGAGCGACGCTCTGGCCAAAGGCAAAAGCAAATATGCTGAAGCCATTGGTCGCCTGCAGCCGGACATCATTCGTTGCCAGCAGAAGCTGACCGCGCTGGAAACCGAAACAGGTTTGACGATCGCCGAGATCAAGGACATCAACCGTCGCATGTCGATCGGTGAGGCCAAGGCCCGCCGCGCGAAGAAAGAGATGGTCGAAGCGAACTTGCGTCTGGTGATCTCCATCGCCAAGAAGTACACCAACCGTGGCCTGCAATTCCTCGATCTGATCCAGGAAGGCAACATCGGTTTGATGAAAGCGGTAGACAAGTTCGAATACCGCCGCGGCTACAAATTCTCGACTTATGCCACCTGGTGGATCCGTCAGGCGATCACTCGCTCGATCGCCGACCAGGCCCGCACCATCCGTATTCCGGTGCACATGATCGAGACGATCAACAAGCTCAACCGTATTTCCCGGCAGATGTTGCAGGAAATGGGTCGCGAACCGACCCCGGAAGAGCTGGGCGAACGCATGGAAATGCCTGAGGACAAGATCCGCAAGGTATTGAAGATCGCTAAAGAGCCGATCTCCATGGAAACCCCGATCGGTGATGACGAAGACTCCCATCTGGGTGACTTCATCGAAGACTCGACCATGCAGTCGCCAATCGATGTTGCTACCGTTGAGAGCCTTAAAGAAGCGACTCGCGAAGTCCTGTCCGGCCTCACTGCCCGTGAAGCCAAGGTTCTGCGCATGCGCTTCGGTATCGACATGAATACCGACCACACGCTTGAAGAGGTTGGTAAGCAGTTCGACGTGACCCGTGAACGGATTCGTCAGATCGAAGCCAAGGCGCTGCGCAAGCTGCGCCACCCGACGAGAAGCGAGCATCTGCGCTCCTTCCTCGACGAGTGATCACAAAACCCCCGGCCCAGGCCGGGGGTTTTGCTTTATGCAGATTAAATCCCCCGCACTTCCCTCCCGCCGAATTGCCCGTCTACACTCGAAACATTCCCCCGAGCCATAACGAGACCGTTATGCCCAGACTGCCGACCGTGCTTTTTTTGCTGTCGCTGATGACCTGGACCGCAACGGCTGGCGCGCTGACTCTGACCGACGAAGAACGTAGCTGGTTGACGGCCCACCCTGACTTACGCTTGGGTGTCGATGCGTCATGGCCACCCTTTGAGTTTCGTGACGATCAGGGCCGCTATCAGGGCCTTGCGGCGGATTACATCGACCTGATTCGCCAACGCCTGGCCATCAAGCTCACGCCCATCGAGCCTGTGAGCTGGACGGCTGTGCTTGAGCAGGCCAAACAAGCGAAACTGGATCTGTTGCCAGGCATCATGTCGACCCCGGAGCGTCAGAAATACCTGGCGTTTACGCGCCCCTACCTCGACTTTCCGATCGTCATCCTTGCCCACGTCGGAGGCGCTCAACCGCACAAGCTTGAAGAGTTGTACGGTCTGAAAATCGCCGTGGTGGAAAACTACGCGCCTCATGAACTGCTGCGCACTCACCACCCCGACCTGAACCTTGTGGGCATGCCCAACGTCAGTTCGGCCTTGCAGGCATTGGCGACCGATGAAGTGGACGCGGTGGTCGGCGATCTCGCTTCCAGCGTCTGGAGCTTGCGCCAACTCAAGCTCGATGGCCTCTATGTCAGCGGCGAGACGCCCTATCGCTATCAACTGGCCATGGGCGTGCCTCAGAACAAGAAGATTCTGGTCGGCATCCTGGACAAAGTCCTGGCGGACATGACACCGGCAGAAATCAGCGCCATCCAGGAACATTGGGTCGGTAACGTCCTCGATCATCGAACCTTTTGGTCCGATCTGATCGTTTACGGCCTGCCGGGGTTGCTGTTGCTGATCACCGTGCTGGCGGTGGTCATCCGGATCAATCGCCGACTGAGTTCGGAAATCTCCCGCCGCGTCGACCTTGAACAGGAACTGCGCAGCAGCGAATACCATTATCGCGGGCTGGTGGAGAGCCTTTCGGCCATCGCCTGGGAAGCGCGGATCACCGATTTCACCTACAGCTATGTGTCGCCCCACGCCGAAGAATTGCTTGGTTATCCCCTGTCCCATTGGCTGATTCCGGGGTTCTGGCGCAACATCATCCACCCCGCCGACCTGACCCGCGCCCAGACCTTCTGCGATCACGAAGTCCTGGCCGGGCGCGATCACAGCCTCGATTACCGGGTCATCACCGCCGACGGCCGTTGCCTGTGGGTGCGCGACATCGTCAGCCTGATCGAGCACGGCCATGAACCGGTGATGCGCGGGCTGATGATCGACATCAGCGAAACCAAGCGCACCGAAGAGGCGTTGCGCCTGTCGGAGCAGAAGTTTGCCTCGGTATTCCAGCAATGCCCGGACATTCTGGTCATTGCGCGGTTGTCGGATGGCTGCCTGCTGGAGGTCAACGAAGCGTTCGAGGAGCAGATTGGTCTCAAAGCCGAGGAAGTCATCGGTCAGACCGCCACCGACCTGAACATCTGGGGCATACCCGGCGTTGGGCCAGGTCTGTTGCAACGCTTGCAGGCCGGCAGCATCCGTAACCTGGAGATGCCCTTTCGCCGCAGCAATGGCCAAGTGTTTACCGGCCTGATCTCCGCCGAACCTTTCGATCTCGATACGACCCCGGCGTTGGTGGTGGTTGTGCGCGATATCAGCAAGCTCAAGGAAACCCAGCAACAGCTGCAAACATCCGAAGAGAAATTCGCCAAAGCCTTCCACGCGTCCCCCGACGGTTTGCTGCTGTCCCGGCAGAGCGATGGCTTGCTGCTGGAGGTCAACGATGGCTTCAGCCGCATTACCGGTTTCAACAGTGCGATGTCGGTGGATCGTTCGGCGCTTGAGTTGGGGATCTGGGTCAATCTCAACGAACGCAAACAGATGCTCGACCTGCTGCACCGGGATGGTTTCGTCCGTGACTTCAGTTGCCATATCCGCCGCAGCGACGGGCAGATCCGCCTCTGCGAGGTGTCCAGCCGACCGCTGCCGATCGGCGATGAAGACTGCATGCTGACCATCGCCCGGGACATCACCGAGCGACACCTGATGCAGGAAAAACTGCAACAAGCCGCGACGGTGTTCGAGAGCACCGCCGAGGGGGTTTTGATCACCGACACGCAGCAACACATCAGCGCGGTCAACCGCGCGTTTACCGAAATTACCGGCTACAGCGAAAGCGAAGCACTGGGCCACACCCCGCGCCTGCTTGCCTCAGGCCTGCATGACAGCGCCTTCTACGCCGCCATGTGGCATCAACTGACCGCCGAAGGCCATTGGCAGGGCGAGATTTCCAACCGGCGCAAAAACGGCGAGTTGTACCCGAGCTGGCTGACCATCAGCGCCGTGCGCAACCGCGACAAGTTCATCACCCACTTTGTTGCCGTGTTCGCGGACATTTCCAGCCTGAAGCACGCGCAAGCCAAACTCGATTATCAGGCGCACCACGACCCGCTCACCGGCCTGCCCAACCGCACACTGTTCGAGAGCCGATTGCTGACCGCACTCAACAACCAGCAGGAAAACGGCGGCCAGGGCGCCGTGTTGTTCCTCGATCTGGACCGCTTCAAACACATCAACGACAGCCTCGGCCACCCGGTCGGCGACCTGCTGCTCAAGGGCATCGCCGTGCGTCTGAAGGAGCAGTTGCGCGATATCGACACTGTGGCGCGGCTGGGCGGCGACGAGTTCATCATCCTGCTGCCAGGCCTGCAGCAATCCACCGACGCCGACAATATCGCAACCAAGTTGCTCAACTGCTTCAGCGCGCCATTCCAGGCGGGCGAGCATGAGTTCTTCATCAGCGCCAGCATCGGCACCAGCCTGTATCCCAAGGACGGCTGTGACGTCGCCACGCTGGTCAAAAACGCCGACGCGGCCATGTATCGCTCCAAGGCCAAGGGCCGCAACCGGGTCGAAAGCTATACCCGCGACCTGACCGCCCAGGCCAGCGAGCGCGTCGCACTGGAGCACGAGCTGCGCCGTGCCATCGAGCGCAATGAGCTGTCCCTGTGTTACCAGCCCAAAATCAGCCTGGAGGACCATCGCCTTGTCGGCGCCGAAGCGCTGATCCGCTGGCATCACCCGACCTTCGGCGCCGTGCCGCCAGAGCACTTCATTCCGCTGGCCGAAGAGAACGGGATGATTCTGCAAATCGGCGACTGGGTGCTCGAGACCGCATGTCGGCAGATGTACGAGTGGAATCAGACCTATGAGTGCCTCGGCCCGCTGTCGGTCAACCTCGCAGGCGCACAACTGCGTCAACCCAACCTGCTCGGCCGGATCGAACAACTGCTCAAGGACAACGGCCTTCAGCCCGGCTTATTGCAACTGGAGATTACCGAGAACTTCATCATGAGCCAGGCCGAGGAAGCGCTGGCGGTGCTGCATCAACTCAAACACCTGGGTGTGCAACTGGCCATCGACGACTTCGGCACCGGCTATTCCTCCCTGAGCTACCTCAAACGCCTGCCGCTGGATATTCTCAAGATCGACCAGTCTTTCGTCCGCGGCCTGCCGGATGATCCCCACGATGCGGCAATCGTCCGCGCCATCATCGCGTTGGGTCGCAGCATGCAATTCACCGTGATAGCCGAAGGTGTCGAGACTCTGGCGCAGCAACTATTTCTCGCCGAAGAAGGCTGCGAACAGATTCAGGGCTACATCGTCAGCTTACCGTTGCGGGCGGACGAATTCGCCGCGACGTTTCTTCGTATAGCCGTATCGGATTTTTCGGATAGCACAGCCGAGAAACCGTCGCTATAATCCGCGGCCTACTGAGGGCCTATAGCTCAGTTGGTTAGAGCAGAGGACTCATAATCCTTTGGTCCACGGTTCAAGTCCGTGTGGGCCCACCAAACAAAAAAGCCGCGCTTAATGCGCGGCTTTCGTCAGACTTAATGATTGACGTGAATATCAACTTTCATTAAGTCTGGCTTGTCGAAGCGACTGACCGGATGAGATTGAGCGCTTCCCAGCGGCGAAAGCCGTAACCGCGCAAGGCGGTTCGTAAAAGTGGTGTCCGGATCTGCTTTACCGAATCGAAGAAGACGCCTATGGCGTCTTTTTTCGTTTCTGCCCCTAGCGTTTGGTCGAACCAGGTCGCCGCAACCAGTCCTTACCGCACAGCAGCATAAAGCCCAACTTGCCCAGCGACATCGAAACCGTCCAAACAAGAAAGCCGCGTAATGCGCGGCTTTTGCGTGAATGGCGTTTGGTTTTGTTTACTTTAGGTGGCGCAATATCGGATGACGTCCGCAGACCTTGTAGGCAAACTCCGAATCGTGTTTTGTGGGCACTTTGATGCCTTGTTGCGCTGTTCTTCGACGGGATAGTCTCCGGACGTCGCTGCAAATGCAGTGATCGGGTGTGGTAACCCGGCGAAACCAGCGCACTAATGCACGCATTACGAACGAAGGTAGTTTTCAGGCCTGAATTCTTGATATGGCGGCTGTGCGTGGGACGCCCTCGGGCGTGCCGGTTTCCTTGGTTCCCGGTTTACCACCCTGCGTACAGCTGCCACCTTTTCGTGTGGTAACGAAAAATGGCAGCTCCTGGAACCCTGGAGTAAAACCATGCCTCAAACAAATCCGCTCCACCCCTCAGAACTGAAAACCATCGGCCTCACCCCCTTCATCTACTGCTCAAACCAACCACTGTTCCATGTCAGTAGTGGCGTCCCCCTCGCCGATGCTCTAGCTCAGGCCTCAAATCTGTTGTACCTCGCCAAGGAGCTGACCATGGACGCCGCCTACGCCAAAGACACCGACCGCCACGCCTGGGCCGCGCATTACCTGACGTCGATGAGCAAGGCCGTGGTCGACGATGTGATGAAGGTGCTGGAGCGCGGACCTGATCGCACCGATACGAAGTCCAAAAAATAACGGCCGATGGGCCGTGGAATGAGCCCCGAGAATTCGGGGCTTTCACAGGATGATCGGTGGTGCGCTGTCTTACGCCCAAACACCCAACGATGGAATGGCCTGCACTGGCCGCAACCGCTCAAGCATTTCACGCGTAAACACCACCTCATACGTATCCGCCGCCCTGCCCCACTGCTCCACGATGACCATGGCGTCTACCAACACGCGTCCCAGTTCGGTAATCGTGTCCGCCAGGTCCTCGACGATTGCTTGAGTCCGGCCCCACATGCGATCAGTCATCGCTTGAAGCTCAGCCGCAATAAGGTCAGATGACGTGGGATCCGTATCGGGACAGGTAATGTTGCGCAGCAAATGCTGAAGCTCTTTTACTTTTGCATAATCCTGTTCCGCCCCCAGCGCACCTTTCAGGATGGTGACGGCTTTCGTCTTGTCGACGCGATTCCCGGATCGATGTGTCGAAGACAATGTCTGCCCCATGGCGCCAGCCATCAGGACCATTATTCGGGCTTCCACGTGCGCTTTCATTGCTTCCATCGATGAAATCGGGCGCGCCAGAGTAATGGCAGCGCCTCCTTGATGCCGCAAGTCCATGGTCACGGACAGGGTCACGCCGCCGGTTGCAAACCCCAATGCGCGGGCCACGACGTAGTGGCCCATTTCGTGATGGGCAATCTGCAACGCACGATCGTGCATGGCTGAAGGCATCTGCTTCGTCATCTCCGTCTCCTTGCATCCCTCGACTTAGTATTCGACTACGAGTGGCGATTGCTGTCCATCCTGTGCGTTGCTGGCTTCGGGTCGGTTCGCTCAACAAAAAAAAGCCGCGCAATCGCGCGGCTTTTTCGTACGTGCGATTCAGCCTTTACTCAGGCAAGGCATACGCAATCACGTAATCCCCACGATCCGTCGACTGACGCGCACCGCCCACCGTCAGCAGGATGTACTGCTTGCCGGTTTTCGGCGAAACGTAAGTCATCGGACCCGACTGGCTACCCACCGGCAAACGCGACTTCCAGATCTCATTCCCGTTACCCGTATCGAACGCCCGCAGGTAGAAATCCTGGGTACCGGCGAAGAACAGCAGGCCGGACTGGGTGGCCAGGGAAGCACCGAGGGTCGGCATGCCAATCGGTATCTGCAAATGCATGCGGATACCCAGCGGGCCGGTGTCTTGCACGGTGCCGACCGGGACTTGCCACATCAGTTTGTGGGTCTTGAGGTCGATGGCGGACATCGTGCCGAACGGCGGCTTCTGGCACGGAATGCCCACCGCCGAGAGGAAGCGTTCGCGCATCGCCCCGAACGGTGTGCCTTCCTGTGGCACGACGCCCATTTCGATACCGCTGGCCCCGGCGGCGATCTTGTTGCGCGGGATCATGTAGTTGGCCAGGCCCAGGCGCATGTCGTTGACGAACATGTAGTTCGTGTTTGGATCTACCGAGACGCTGCCCCAGTTCATACCACCCAACGAGCCCGGGAATTGCAGCGCGCGGTCCATGCCCGGCGGGGTGTAGACGCCTTCGTGGCGCATGCCTTTGAACTGGATGCGGCACATCAATTGATCAAACGGCGTAGCGCCCCACATGTCGGCTTCGGTCAGGGTCTTGTTGCCGATGGACGGCATGTCCACCGAGAACGGCTGGGTGGGCGAATAGCGTTCGCCGGGCACACTACCTTGCGGAACCGGGCGCTCTTCGACGCGCGCGATTGGCACGCCGGTTTCGCGGTTGAGCAGGAAGATCTCGCCTTGTTTGGTGACTTGCGCCAAGGCTGGCTGCAGGCCGCCCTTGTCGTCCGGCACATCGTACAGCAACGGTTGGGCCGGCAGGTCGAAGTCCCACAGGTCGTGATGGGTGGTCTGGAAGTGCCAGCGCACCTGACCGGTCTTCACGTCGATGGCGACGATGGACGAACTCCACTTGTCATCGAATGCCGTGCGTTGGCCGCCGAAGAAGTCTGGCGTGGCGTTGCCGGTGGGCAAGTAGACCAGACCGAGTCTGGCGTCGTAGGACATGGCCGACCAGACGTTCGGTGTGCCGCGTGTATAAGTCTCACCAGCCGGTGGACGTTTGGTGGTGTTCGGATTGCCCGGATCCCACGCCCACACCAGTTCACCGCTGCGTACATCGTAAGCGCGGACCACGCCTGGCGGTTCACCGGTGGAGTAGTTGTCGGCCACACGGCCACCGACGATCACCACGTCACCTGCGACCAGCGGGGTCGAGGTTTGCTGGTAGTAACCGGGCTTCACTTCACCCATGTCGGTGGTCAGATCGACCGTGCCTTTGTTGCCAAACTCTTCACACGGCTTGCCGGTCTCGGCATTGATCGCGATCAGACGGGCATCGCCGGTCGGTAGAAACAGACGTTTCGTACAGGCAGTGGGCTGGTTATCCGAAGACACTGGCGTCTCGGAATAACCCAGGCCACGACAACGCTGCCAGTTTGGCGCAGTACCTTGCGGGTCGAACTTCCAGCGTTGGGCGCCGGTGTCGACGTCCAGCGCGAAGACTTTGCCGTAAGCGGTGCAGGTGTAGACCGTGTCGCCGATTTGCAGCGGGGTGTTCTGGTCTTCAGCGCCAGCGCCGGTGCTTTGCGGGATGTCGCCGGTGCGGAAGGTCCACGCCACCTGCAACTTGTCGATGTTGCCTTTGTTGATCTGGTCCAGCGCGGCAAAGCGGTTGCCAGCGGTGGTGTTGCCCCAATGGGCCCAGTCTTTCTGCTCGGTACCCGGAGCGACCGGCGTAACAGCCGGTTCAATGCTGGCCTTGACCACATGGGTCGGCACGAACATGTAGGCCATCGTTGCGACAACGCCGACGCCCAGGATACCGGCGAGGCCATAAGCGCCACGGCCGGCAGTCGCGCCTGAAGCACGGACCAGCGTCGGATAGATCAGCGCAACGACCACGCCGATCACGGCGAAGGTCAGCACGCGCGAGACCAGTGGCCAGTATTCGAAACCGGTGTCCCATACGGCCCAGATCGCGGTAAGCATCAGCGCCACGCCATACAGCCACGCACCTTGCGGCTTGCGACGGGCGATCATCAGCCCGGACACCAGCATCGCCAGGCCCATCAGCAGGAAATACCAGCTGCCGCCCAGCGAGACCAGATAACCGCCGCCACCGGCCAGGCCGAGTCCGATCAACGCAATCAGGACACCCAGCCCCGACAGCAACCATTTGCCGCCGCCGGCAGCCCCAGAATTATTCATGTCGGTAATTTTCCCCATTTGTGACAAGCGCGGAATAATGTACTACCTAGTTACTTATGGCAAATTGTCGCAGGTAAAAATGGCATGAACGGTACTGAGGCTAGATCAAACATCCGGTATGCGAGCGGTGCTGTAACATGTTGAGCCATTGATTTGTGTTGCTGGAGACGACCATTGCCTGACACCCGCCCGCCCGTTCTTGACGAAATCGACCGCCAATTGATCGCGGCCCTGCAAATCAATGCCCGTGAAAGCGTGGCCATGCTCGCCCGGCAATTGGGCATTGCCCGCACCACCGTGACGTCGCGGCTGTCGCGCCTGGAAAAGGCCAGGGTCATCACCGGTTACGGCGTGCGCTTGGGCCAGCGTGTGGTGGACGGCGGATTGCAGGCGTACGTCGGGATCACGGTGCAACCGCGCTCCGGC
The DNA here is from genome assembly GCF_019946615.1 of Pseudomonas sp. BF-R-01. Classification (NCBI taxonomy): domain Bacteria; kingdom Pseudomonadati; phylum Pseudomonadota; class Gammaproteobacteria; order Pseudomonadales; family Pseudomonadaceae; genus Pseudomonas; species Pseudomonas sp. BF-R-01. Next base: position 32,123 of record NZ_JAGYFX010000027.1, on the reverse strand, counting down.
AAGGAAGTGTTGCGGCGCTTGAGTGCGATGGCTCAGGTTCAGCAGTTGTGTGCAGTGAGTGGCGAATTTGATTATGTGGCGTGGTTGCGCACTGATTCGCCGGAGCAGCTGGATCAGTTGCTGGATCAGATCGGCAGTGTGGACGGGGTGGAGAAGACGACCACGTCGATCATTCTCAGCAGCAAGATAGATCGCGGCCAGCCGGTTTAACGCCGACCAAGGTGGGAGCGAGACCGGCTTGCCGGCGAATCGATTTACCCATCACTATCAATGTCGACTGACACTCCGTCATCGCGAGCAGGCTCGCTCCCACACTGGACGGTGTGTAGCAATAGCTCGTCATTTTGCTCAATTAATTAGCAAAACGACGACACATTGCGTCTTATTAACGTGTTCTACGCTCTCTAGAATGGCTGCCATCTTTTCCTATACTCAGACGCGCACCCCGCGTCCGGTCGCCAGCAAGGTCAGCCATGAACAAGAACAATCGCCATCCTGCAGACGGTAAAAAACCAGTCACCATTTTTGGCCCGGACTTTCCTTTCGCCTTCGACGACTGGATCGAACACCCGGCCGGCCTCGGCAGCATTCCTGCGCACAACCACGGCGCCGAAGTAGCGATTGTCGGCGCCGGTATCGCCGGTTTGGTCGCGGCCTACGAACTGATGAAACTGGGCCTCAAGCCCGTCATCTATGAAGCCTCGAAATTGGGCGGCCGTCTGCGCTCGCAGGCGTTCAACGGGACCGATGGCATCGTCGCCGAACTGGGCGGCATGCGCTTCCCGGTGTCGTCCACCGCGTTTTACCACTACGTCGACAAGCTCGGCCTCGAGACCAAACCCTTTCCCAATCCGCTGACCCCTGCCTCTGGCAGCACCGTCATCGACCTGGAAGGCAAAACCCATTACGCACAGAAACTGGCGGATCTTCCGGCACTGTTCCAGGAAGTGGCTGACGCGTGGGCGGACGCACTGGAAGCCGGCTCACAGTTCTCCGATATCCAGCAAGCGATCCGCGACCGTGACGTGCCACGCCTCAAAGAGTTGTGGAACACCCTGGTTCCGCTGTGGGACGACCGCACCTTCTACGACTTTGTCGCCACCTCCGAAGCCTTCGCCAAGCTGTCGTTCCATCACCGCGAAGTATTCGGCCAGGTTGGTTTCGGCACTGGCGGCTGGGACTCGGACTTCCCGAACTCGATGCTGGAAATCTTCCGCGTAGTGATGACTAACTGCGACGATCACCAACATCTGGTCGTCGGCGGCGTCGAACAAGTGCCGCAAGGCATCTGGCGCCATGCGCCGGAACGTTGCGTGCACTGGCCCGAAGGCACCAGCCTCAAGTCGCTGCACAGAGGCGCACCACGCTCCGGAGTCAAAAAAATCGCTCACGCCGCGGACGGCCGTTTTGCGGTCACCGATAACAACGGCGATACCCGCGAGTACGCGGCGGTACTGACCACCTGCCAGAGCTGGCTGCTGACCACCCAGATCGAGTGCGACGAAACCCTGTTCTCGCAAAAGATGTGGATGGCCCTCGACCGTACCCGCTACATGCAATCGTCGAAAACCTTCGTGATGGTCGACCGCCCGTTCTGGAAGGACAAGGATCCGGAAACCGGCCGCGACCTGATGAGCATGACCCTCACCGATCGCCTGACCCGCGGCACCTATCTGTTCGACAACGGCGACGACAAGCCGGGCGTGATTTGCCTGTCGTACTCGTGGATGAGCGATGCGTTGAAAATGCTTCCACATCCAGTGGAAAAACGCGTCGAACTGGCGTTGAACGCGCTGAAAAAGATCTACCCGAAAGTCGACATCGCCGCGCGAATCATCGGCGATCCGATCACCGTGTCGTGGGAAGCCGACCCGCATTTCCTTGGCGCGTTCAAAGGCGCTTTGCCCGGTCACTACCGTTACAACCAGCGCATGTACGCACACTTCATGCAGGCTGATATGCCAGCCGAACAGCGCGGGATTTTCATCGCCGGCGACGACGTTTCGTGGACACCGGCGTGGGTCGAAGGCGCGGTGCAGACCTCGCTCAATGCGGTGTGGGGCATCATGAAACACTTCGGCGGTGAAACTCACGCCGAGAACCCGGGTCCAGGAGATGTGTTCAACGAGATCGGTCCGATCGCCCTGCCCGAGTAAAAGGAGTTCGAAATGCGCGTAGCCCTTTACCAATGTCAGCCGCTGCCCCTGGACGTCGCCGGCAATTTGCAACGCCTGCATCAACTGGCGCTGGAGGCCAAAGGCGCCGATTTGCTGGTGCTACCGGAGATGTTCCTGACCGGTTACAACATCGGCGTCGATGCCGTCAGCGTCTTGGCGGAGGTGCACAACGGTGAATCGGCGCAGCAGATCGCGCGCATTGCCAAGACAGCGGGGATCGCCATTTTGTATGGCTATCCCGAGCGTACCGAAGACGGGCAGATCTACAACGCCGTGCAACTGATCGACGCCAATGGCGAACGCCTGTGCAACTACCGCAAGACTCACCTGTTCGGCGACCTAGATCACTCGATGTTCAGCGCCGGCCAGGATGATTTTCCGCTGGTGGAGCTCAACGGCTGGAAGCTCGGTTTCCTGATTTGCTACGACATGGAGTTCCCGGAAAACGCGCGGCGTCTGGCCCTGGCCGGCGCCGAGCTGATTCTGGTGCCGACGGCGAACATGATTCCTTACGACTTCATCGCGGACGTCACCGTCCGCGCCCGCGCCTTCGAAAACCAGTGTTACGTGGCGTATGCCAATTACTGCGGCAACGAAGGCGACATCCACTACTGCGGCCAGAGCAGCATCGCCGCACCGGATGGTAGCCGCATCGCACAGGCGGGCCTCGATGAAGCGTTGATTGTCGGTGAGCTGGATCGCCAGTTGATGATCGATTCCCGCGCCGCCAATCGTTACTTCCTCGATCGCCGCCCGGAGCTTTACGGCGAGCTGAACAAGCGCTGACACCCAGTAATCCGCTAGCATTAGCGCTTCCCTGTTCTGGAAGTGCTCATGCCTGCGCTGAATCCCCCTCGCCCTCACACTGAAACCCTGGCCAACGGCCTGCGGGTGACGCTGCGTCATGCCCCGAATCTGAAGCGTTGTGCGGCCGCGTTGCGGGTCGCTGCGGGCAGTCATGACGTGCCATTGGCATGGCCAGGCCTGGCGCATTTTCTTGAGCACCTGCTGTTTCTCGGTACCGAGCGTTTTCCTGCGGAACAAGGGCTGATGGCCTACGTACAAGGTCATGGCGGGCAGGTGAATGCACGGACCAGCGAGCGCACCACCGACTTCTTTTTCGAATTGCCACCTCAAGTCTTCAACGGAGGATTGCAGCGTCTGTCAGACATGCTCGCTCATCCGCGTATGAATCTGGACGATCAGTTGCGGGAACGGGAAGTGCTGCACGCGGAGTTTTTCGCCTGGTCGCAGGATCCTACGGCACAGCAACAACTGGCGTTGTTCGATGGGCTTTCGCCGACTCATCCGTTGCGCGGCTTTCATGCCGGCAACCGCGACAGCCTGCCCGTGCAGCAACCGGAGTTTCAGCAAGCGCTGCAGGATTTCCATCAGCGGTTTTATCAGACCGGACAGATGACGCTGAGCCTGGCCGGCCCGCAAAGTATCGAAGAGTTGAAGCAAATGGCGCTGACGTTCGGCGCGGTGATTTCCGTGGGAGAAAACCTCCCGCAACTGGCCCCTGTGCCGCTGATGGAATCTTCAGTCGCAAGTTATCAACAGGCTGGCGAGCGTCGGCTGGATCTGCTGTTTACCTTCGAAGCGCTGCCCAATGCGTCGACCGAAGCATTGGCGTTTCTGTGCCATTGGTTGAACGCCGCGAAACCCGGCGGGCTGCTGACTGTATTGCGCGAATGCGGTTTGGCTGAGCATCTGAATGCCAAGCCGCTGTATCAATTTGCCGGACAAGCCGTGCTGCACGTTGAATTCACAACGACCGCATCGACGAGCATCCTGAGCGAGAAGCTCCTGGATTGGCTGGGCTTTTTTGCAGCTCAACAAGATTGGACCCTCCTGCGTGACGAGTACGCTGCCGTGCTTCAGCGCCAGCAACAAGTCAGCAGTGCGCTGCAACTGGCCCGACTGGACAGCGAACAGCTTGAAACCGGGTTATCCGAACAAGGCGTTGTAGCGCTCAAGGACATCCTGAAGAAAATCGGCGTTGTGGATAACTTCAGTGGTGAATGGCAACTGCCGACACCGAATCCGTTCTTGCGCGCCGAGGCGCCACCCTCAAATGCCGGCCTGATTCGCGGCCAGACCAGCAAACACCGTGGCCTGCGGACATTTGCCCAAGACCGCTCGCGCAGCCGTCGCGAAAACTCGCCGATGCAATTCAGCCAGGCCCTGCCGGACAACAGCGCTGAAGGCGCGATTTATCTGCGCTGGCGATTAGAGTCCAGACCTCAACCCCGCCATCAGCAGGGTCTGGAAAATCGCCTGCAGCCGCTGCGCGAGGATGCCCGTCAGGCAGGCGTCGACTTTTCCTTCAGCGCTTCTGGAAATGAATGGTTGCTGAAAATGACGGGGCTGCAAGAGTCGATGCCGACCGTCCTCGAACATGCGCTGAAAGAGCTGACAAACCCTGACGCCGGTTTCTCACAGGAAGAACCGAAAAGCGCCGCGTTGATACCGATTAAACAACTGCTGAAAGCGCTGCCTGATCATTGCCTTGAGCAAAGCTCAGTCGCTGATGACTTGCAGCAGCTGTGGTCGACGGCGCGCTGGGAAGGCTTGGCAATCGGGTTGTCGGCACAGACTCAAGCAGCGATGGGTTTCGCCCTGAGTCGCGTGCCCGGCATTGCGGACACTCAACCGTCGTCGCCGCCCTCGATCAACGGGCAGCGTCTGTGGACCACCCTCGACACCGGTTCCAGCGAACACGCGCTGTTGCTGTTCTGTCCGACGGCCACGCAGGAAATCTCTGACGAAGCTGCGTGGCGTTTGCTCGCGCATATTTGTCAGACACCGTTCTACCAGCGTCTTCGCGTGGAGTTGCAACTGGGTTATGCGGTGTTCAGTGCGCTGCGTCAGGTCCATGGGCAGACGGGTGTTCTGTTCGGCGTGCAATCACCGAGCGTCGCCCCTCTAAACCTGCTGCAACACATGGAAGACTTTCTGAACGACCTTCCCGCAATGATCGACGGCATCGACGAGGCGACCTTCGTTGCCCAGCGTCAGGCCTTGACCGATCAATTCCAGATCGCTGCGTTGCCCGTCGCCCAGGCCGCCGAACTGCTCTGGCAGGGCAAACTGGCCGGCCACTCGTCGGATTATCTTACGCAGCTTCCCCAAGCCATTCTGGACATCGATCGTTCTGCCCTGCGCGCCGCCGCACAACGCCTGATCAATGCCGAGGGCGGCTGGCGCGGGCTGGCCAGCAGTTCGCAGCCGGAGGCGCCTTGGCAAGTGGCAAAATGATCATTACCGCTGGTGCAATTAGCTTTTTCCGAGATTGCAGGCCAATCGCTCTGTAATTTTGAGTAACATAGCCACCTAACTATCTGAACATCTCCGGCTGGAGGTGGACTATATGTATAGATCTCAACTGTCCCATCACCTGAAGGAGCGCTCCCATGTCCTGGTCCAAACCTGCTTACACCGACCTGCGTATCGGCTTTGAAGTCACCATGTACTTCGCAAGCCGCTAAGCTTGTCCTGCCGTTCAGCGCCTCGGTTTGCCGAGGCGTTTTTATTTTCAGCGTTTAAATGATGGAGCACCCATGTTTGTCCAGATTCTAGGTTCCGCCGCCGGCGGCGGTTTCCCCCAGTGGAACTGCAACTGCGTGAACTGCGCAGGTTTTCGCGACGGGAGCCTGAACGCCAAGGCGCGGACCCAGTCGTCCATCGCGATTTCCGATGACGGCGTGAACTGGGTGCTGTGCAACGCCTCGCCGGACATCCGCGCCCAGCTCCAGAATTTTGCCCCAATGCAACCGGGCCGCGCCCTGCGCGATACCGGTATCAGCGCGATCATCCTGATGGACAGCCAGATCGACCACACCACCGGCCTGCTCAGCCTGCGCGAGGGTTGCCCGCACAACGTCTGGTGCACCGACATGGTCCATGAAGACCTGAGCACCGGTTTCCCGCTGTTCACCATGCTGACCCACTGGAATGGCGGGCTGAACTGGAACCGCATCGAACTCGACTGCAGCTTCACCATCCCGACCTGCCCGAGTCTGCGTTTCACTCCACTGCCACTACGCAGTGCCGCGCCACCGTATTCGCCGCACCGCTTCGACCCGCATCCGGGCGACAACATCGGGTTGATCATTGAAGACCTGAACACCGGCGGCAAGCTGTTCTACGCGCCGGGCCTGGGCAAGGTCGACGCGCCGCTGCTGGAGATCATGGCCGGCAGCGACTGCCTGCTGGTGGACGGCACGATGTGGGACGACGACGAAATGCAGCGCCGTGGTGTCGGCACCCGCACCGGCCGGGAAATGGGCCATCTGGCGCAGAACGGCCCCGGCGGTATGCTGGAAGTGCTGGAACAGTTGCCCAAGCAGCGCAAGGTGCTTATCCACATCAACAACACCAACCCGATCCTCGATGAGGATTCGCCGGAGCGCGCCGAGCTGGTTCGGCGGGACGTTGAAGTGGCGTATGACGGCATGAGTATTGTGTTGTAGCGGATGGCCTCTTCGCGGGCAAGCCTCGCTCCTACAGATTCGGCGCTATCCCTGTAGGAGCGAGGCTTGCCCGCGAAAGCGTCCGATAAGACACAACAGAATCCACCGGTTGTTCCCCCGGAGACCGAAATGACTGACACCCCACTGTCCCCCGCCGAATTCGAAGCCGCCCTGCGCGCCAAGGGCGCCTATTACCACATCCATCACCCCTATCACGTGGCGATGTACGAAGGCCGGGCGACCCGCGAGCAAATCCAGGGCTGGGTCGCCAACCGCTTCTACTATCAGGTGAACATCCCCCTGAAGGACGCCGCGATTCTGGCCAACTGCCCGGACCGGGAAATCCGTCGCGAGTGGATTCAACGCCTGCTCGACCATGACGGCGCCCCCGGCGAAGACGGCGGCATCGAAGCGTGGCTGCGTCTGGGACAGGCCGTCGGCCTCGACCCGGACCAACTGCGCTCGCAGGAACTGGTGTTGCCCGGCGTGCGTTTCGCCGTGGACGCCTACGTCAACTTCGCCCGCCGGGCCAGTTGGCAGGAAGCCGCCAGCAGCTCATTGACCGAGCTGTTCGCGCCGCAGATCCACCAGTCGCGCCTCGACAGCTGGCCGCAGCATTACCCATGGATCGACCCGGCCGGTTACGAATATTTCCGCACCCGTCTGGGCCAGGCGCGCCGCGACGTCGAACACGGTCTGGCGATCACCCTGCAGCACTACACGACGCGTGAAGGACAGGAGCGCATGCTGGAAATTCTCCAGTTCAAACTGGACATTCTTTGGAGCATGCTCGATGCCATGAGCATGGCCTATGAACTGAAACGCCCGCCGTATCACAGCGTGACCGAGCAACGGGTCTGGCACAAAGGAATCAGCTTATGAGTTTTGATCGCAGCAAGACCCCAACCTGGCGTCCAGGCTACCGGTTCCAGTATGAACCGGCGCAGAAAGGCCATGTGCTGCTGTACCCGGAAGGCATGATCAAACTGAATGAAAGCGCCGCGCTGATCGGCGGTTTGATCGACGGCGAGCGCGACGTCGCGGCGATCATCGCCGAACTCGACGCGCAGTTCCCTGGCGTGCCGGAGCTCGGTGATGACATCGAGCAATTCATGGAGGTCGCCCGTGCTCAGCACTGGATCGAACTTGCCTGATTCCGTGTCGGACAAGTTACCGCCCAAACCGGAAATCGGCCTGCCGCTGTGGCTGCTGGCCGAGCTGACGTATCGCTGCCCGTTGCAATGCCCGTACTGCTCCAATCCACTGGATTTCGCCGAGCAAGGCAAAGAGCTGAGCACCGAACAGTGGATCAAGGTGTTCCGCGAAGCACGGGAAATGGGCGCGGCGCAGCTGGGCTTTTCTGGCGGTGAACCGCTGGTGCGCCAGGACCTCGCCGAACTGATTGCCGAGGCGCGCAAGTTGGGTTTCTACACCAACCTGATCACCTCCGGCATCGGCCTCACCGAGCAGAAAATCAGCGACTTCAAGAAGGCCGGCCTGGACCATATCCAGATCAGCTTCCAGGCCAGCGACGAGCAGGTGAACAACTTGCTGGCCGGGTCGAAAAAGGCCTTCGCGCAGAAGCTGGAAATGGCTCGCGCAGTGAAAGCACACGGTTATCCAATGGTGCTGAACTTCGTCACCCATCGGCACAACATCGACAAGATCGACCGGATCATCGAGCTGTGCATCGCCCTTGAGGCGGACTTCGTCGAACTCGCCACGTGCCAGTTCTACGGCTGGGCGCAGCTCAATCGGGTCGGTCTGTTGCCGACCAAGGAACAACTGGTCCGGGCCGAACGCATCACCAACGAATACCGCGCCAAACTGGAAGCCGAAGGGCATCCGTGCAAGCTGATTTTCGTCACGCCGGACTATTACGAAGAACGACCGAAAGCCTGCATGAACGGTTGGGGCAGTATTTTTCTGACAGTAACCCCGGACGGAACCGCGCTGCCGTGTCACGGCGCCCGACAGATGCCGGTGCAGTTTCCTAACGTGCGCGATCACAGCATGCAGCACATCTGGTACGACTCGTTTGGCTTCAACCGCTTTCGCGGTTACGACTGGATGCCCGAGCCCTGCCGCTCGTGCGACGAGAAAGAAAAGGACTTCGGTGGCTGCCGCTGCCAGGCCTTCATGCTCACCGGTGACGCCAGCAACGCCGACCCGGTGTGCAGCAAGTCGGAACATCACGGCGTGATTCTCAAGGCCCGCGAAGAAGCCGAGCACGCGACCCAGACCATCGAACAACTGGCCTTTCGCAATGAACGAAACTCACGACTCATCGCAAAAAGCTGAACCCTTCAGCGCCGCCAAAGCGGTCGCTGCCGGTATCGACTTTGCCGAACTGCAGGTTGGCCAGCATGGCCTGTTCTGGAACGAGTACCGTCCCGAGGACGCCGCTTGTCGAATCTGGCATTGGCGTGATGGCCAGGCCCATTGCCTGACACCAATGGGTTTCAGCGTGCGCAGTCGGGTGTACGAATATGGCGGCGGAGCATTCTGTCTGACAGATGACGGGGTAGTTTTCGTCAACGAGGCGGATCAGCAGCTGTATCGCCAATCGCTCAAAGGCGAAACGCCCGAAGCGCTGACGTCCGGTGAATGCCGCTACGGCGATCTGCAATTTGCCAACGGGCAAGTGTTGGCCGTTGAAGAACATCGGGATCGGCATCGACTGGTGGCCATCGATCTGGCGGACAGCACGCGGCATCTGTTGGCCGAGGGTGCTGACTTTTATGCCGCGCCGACACTGAGCCCCGATGCTCGACGGTTGGCCTGGATCGAATGGAGCCGCCCAGACCAACCATGGACGGCGACCCGCCTGATGGTTGCCGAGCGCCAGAGCGATGGCCGTTACGCTCAAGCGCGCTGCCTGGCGGGTGAAGATATTCAGGAGTCGTTGCAACAACCGCGATTTGATGACCGTGGCCGACTGCTTTGCCTGACGGATCGCGGCGGTTACTGGCAGCCGTGGGCGGAGTCTTCCGATGCGTTGCGCCCGTTGCCCAGCACTGCGGCGGATCATGGACCAGCGCCCTGGCAGTTGGGTGGCTGCACTTGGCTGCCCTTGGGTGAAAACAGCTATCTGGCCAGTTGGACCGAAGGCGGATTCGGCCGACTGGGCATTGGCGGTGACGCTACAGAAGATTTCACCGGGGACTACAGCCGATTCCGACATCTCGCACTGGATGAACAATTCATCTACTGCATCGCCGCTTCGCCGGTCAGTTCATCAGCCGTGATCGCCATCGACCGCAAGACCCGAGCCGCCAGGGTATTGGCCGGTGGAATCGCGCCGCTGCCCGCCGATCAGATCAGCATCGCACAAACCCTGCGCTACCCGAGCGGTTCGGGCGAGGCTCATGGTTTCTTCTACCCTGCGATGACCGGCGAAGCGAAACCGCCGCTGGTGGTATTCATCCACGGCGGCCCGACATCGGCGTGCTACCCGATGCTTGATCCGCGCATCCAGTACTGGGCACAACGCGGCTTCGCCGTGGCCGACCTCAACTACCGTGGCAGCAGCGGCTACGGCCGGGCCTATCGCCAGGCGCTGCATTTGAGTTGGGGTGAAGTGGATGTGGAAGATGCCTGCGCAGTAGTCGCCCATCTCGCAGAGCGCGGATTGATCGATGGCGACCAGGCGTTTATTCGCGGTGGCAGTGCCGGCGGCTACACCACGCTGTGTGCGTTGGCGTTCAAGAAGGTCTTTCGCGCTGGTGCCAGCCTTTACGGCGTCAGCGATCCCGTTGCCCTGGGCCGCGCAACCCACAAGTTCGAAGGCGATTACCTGGATTGGCTGATTGGCGATCCCGAGCTGGACGCCGAGCGCTACGCCGCACGCACACCCCTGCTGCATGCGAGCAACATCAGCGTGCCGGTGATTTTCTTTCAGGGCGAACTGGACGCTGTGGTCGTGCCGCAACAGACCCGCGACATGGCCGAGGCGCTGCAGCAAAACGGCATTCTGGTAGAAGCGCATTATTACGCGGACGAACGTCACGGCTTCCGCAAGGCCGGCAATCAGGCCCATGCGCTAGAGCAGGAGTGGTTGTTTTATCGACGGGTGATGGCGCTCGAAAGCTGAAACCGTGTCGCGCCCTTCGCGGGCAAGCCACGCTCCTACAGGATCTTCAGCGTGCACAAACTCTGTGGGAGCTGGCTTGCCAGCGAATGCGATCTATCTTGCGATGCGAACCTTAGCGCTTGGCGATGATGTACACCGCATGCACGATCCCCGGAATATAACCGCACAACGTCAGCAGAATATTCAGCCAAAACGCACCAGCGAAACCGACTTGCAGAAACACGCCCAGTGGCGGCAATAGAATGGCGATGAGGATGCGAATGAAGTCCATGGGGCAGCTCCTGAATTGAAGTGGGCTCACGTGAGCCTTACTGCTAATCGACCAACACCGTTCGTCAGGGTTCAGTGCGGTTCCTCAGGCCAGTATCTCCAGACCGTGTTTCTGCACAATGCTCAACAACTTCAGCGCCATGCCACTGGGGTGTTTATCCCCTGCTTCCCACTGTTTGACCGTCGACGCACTGGTGTTCAGATAACGCGCAAATACCGGCTGGCTGACGTTGTTGCGTTCGCGCAGTGCTTTGATCTGCTCCGCAGGAATCGCGTCCGGCACCGTCGCGAGACAGGATTCATCGAACTCGCGCATGGTTGCCTTGCTGATTGCGCCGATGGCGTACAAGGCACTGGCGGATTCGTGAATCGACTCAAACACGTCGCTTTTGTATTTCTTACTCATGGTGTATCTCCACAAACTCCTCGGTATCCAGCAAGTGCTGGACTTGCATGTCGGTCATAACGCCATAAACCTTGGCTAAACCACGCAGTTCGGTCAGTTCCGCAAAACTGATATTGCTCCGATCCTTCTTGGCAAACAGCAACTGATAGATCCAGTAACGACCGCCCTTCGCCACAACAATCGAGCGGTGGCGATTGGCATTCAAACGCTTCTTCCAAACCCCGCCGCCGAGACTTTCCACCTGGCCCTTGAGCATTTCGGTGAATGCCTCCCGAAGCTCATCATCACCAATCCAGGCCTTACCCGCCTGCATCGCAAAACGCTTTGTCTTGAACAACCTTGGTGACATTGGCATCCCTTCCAAAAAACATACCACTAAGTGGTATAGAAATCAAAACCAGGAATCCTTCACTGGCACCGGCACTCCCTGCCGGCTTTTCTAAAAAGCCACCGATTTAGCTCCCGTTCAAGCGACGAAGTGCGCTTGGCAAAACGCAGAGACAAAAAAACGCCCCACGTCAAAAGAATCAAACGTGGGGCGATGCGTTATACCGCGAGACGGTTCGGGAATTCGTGTAGGGCGGTTCTGATCAGACGGCAATCCCTTTGCGGCATTGCAGTTGTGCGGTGCGCACGCGGGAAAACGCGCGGGCCAGGCGCAGGAGCATTTCGTCGATGTTGGATTTGCTGACCGTGAGCGCTGGGGTGAATCGCAGGCAATCGGCTTGCGGGGCGTCGAGCAGCAAGCCTTCGTACAGCGCTGCTTTGACTACGGCGTCAGCCGAATCGTCGGACAGGGTCAGACCCCAGAGCAATCCCTGACCGCGCAGTTCGCCGTGTCCATAGCGATGAGCCAGACGTGCCAGGCCTTCGCCCAAGTGCTGGCCGGTTTCCCTGACATGCTCGAGAAAGCCCTTGTCCTGCACACTATCGAGCACAGCCAGGCCAGCAGCGGTCATCAGCGCGTTGCCATGGTGAGTGCCCGTCAGCTCGCCGACGTCGAAGCAGCAGGCTTTGCCTCGCGCCAGCAGCGCCGCCAAGGGCACACCACCGCCCAGGCCTTTGCCGAGGACGACGATATCGGCCCGCACACCGTAGGACTGTTCCGCGAGTAAGGTGCCGAGTCGACCAAGACCGGTTTGCACTTCGTCGAAGATCAACAGGATGCCAAGCTCACGGCACAGGCGTTCGACGCCCTTGAGGTAATCCTCGGTGGCGGGAATGACCCCGGCTTCGTTCTGGATCGGCTCAAGCATGATTGCCACGGTCCGGGCATCAACGGCGGCGTGCAGAGCGGCCAGATCATTGAACGGTACGTGGCTGAAGCCTGGAAGTTGCGGTTCGAAGCGGTTGGTCAGCCTGGAACTGTCCGACGCCGGAATCGTCCCGAGACTACGGCCATGGCAACCGTTGTTGGCCACGATGATCCGCGACGCACCGCCGCGATGTTGCTGGCCCCACTTGCGCGCCAGTTTGATCGCCGCTTCACAGGCTTCACTGCCACTGTTGAGCAGGTACGCCTGGTCACTGCCAGTGCTGACGCAGAGCCGCTCGGCGAGGTTGAGCATGCCGCGATTGTGCAGGCCGAAACCGGGGTTGATCAGCGATTGAGCTTGCGCCGTGATCGCGTTGACCAGTACCGAAGGGCTATGTCCGAGGCTATTGGCCCCGCCACCCTGGGAAAAATCCAGATAGGCGCGGTCTTCGCTGTCCCACAACCAGGAGCCCTGACCGCGCACAAAAATCTGTTTCGGCCGCTCGACACTGGGCATCAGGCACTCACTGGAAAGATTGTCACTTCTGTACGACAGGAAAGTGTCCGCGCTCAGGTCATCAAGACTGGGAGCGTTGCGTCGTAAATTGAACAAATTCATCCGAAAACACCTCGTGTGAAGTGTTTTGCCTTACCTATGTAAACACCTTCGGCGTAAACGGTAGTCATCGCGTTCTATGGCCCTGTAAGCCCTGTGAATGCGGTTAGACTAGGCTCAGGCAGGACCTTGAGCCATTTCGATTTCCCAGCATTTTCAATAAGTAAAACTTATGGATTTTAAACAACTGCGTTATTTCGTCGCGGTCTACGAAGAGGGCCATGTGGGCCGGGCCGCCGAGCGGCTTTCAATCTCCCAACCGGCACTCTCCCAACAGATTCGCCAGCTCGAACAACACCTCGATGTGAGCCTGTTCGAGCGCAGCAGTAAACGCTTGCTGCCGACCCTGGCCGCACACACGCTGTACAACCACGCCCTGCCCTTGCTCGACGGCCTGCAACGGGCGCGTGAAGCATTGGGCAACTTCAAGGGACAAGCGCTGCGCACCCTGGCCATTGGCGTGCTGCAAACCGTCCACACCAGCCTGGTGCCGCAGATGCTCGAACGCGTGCGCAAGGCGCAGCCGCACCTGGTGGTGCAGATCTATGAACTGACGGGACTGGAAATCGAACGACGGCTGCTCAACGGTTCGCTGGATATCGGCATCAGTTACCTGCCGCCCCGTCAGCCAGGGCTACACGGCGTGATGCTGTACGAAGATGAACTGACACTGGTCATCCCGGCGGATCATCCGCTGCGTGAATTCAAGAAAGTCTCCATGAGTCAGGCCGCCGAGTTGCCGATGTTGCTGCTGGGTGAAGAGTTTCAGGTGCGACAGATCTGGCAGACGCAACTGGCCAGCCTGGGGCGACGTCCGCAAGTGCAGGCCGAACTGAACAACATGGCGGGGATTCTCGACAGCCTGCCGCACACCCGGTTGGCGACTGTCCTGCCCGGCCGCTCGCAGAAGATGCTGGGCAATGACGAACTGCTCTGGAAGCCGCTGACCGAGCCACGGGTGCCATTGAAAGTCGGGTTGGTGTGTCGCGATGTGCAACGGCAACAAGCGTCATTGGCGTTGTTGCGGACCTTGCTTGAAGAAGTGATGAATGGCCCGAATGAAGTCCCGACAACCCTGGACGGGATGAGCTGACTACTTTTCTGCGGGCAAAAGAAAACCCCGCCGAAGCGGGGCTTTGCAGACTGTTTCCCTGACATCCATTTCACTCCGCCGTCCTGGCAGAATCCTACGTGTCCGTGTTGTTGCTTTGCGCTTCCTGCGCGACGTCCATGTGAAGTAGATTAGCCGTGGATCCAATTTGCATCTATGGGAGAAAAGCAGCACGTCATGTAAGAGAATGCTTACATGACGTTACATTGTCAGAACTGCGCCGCGTCCAGCAGGAACAGCGACTCGCTACCGGCCTTCACCGACGCACTCAACGAGTGAATACGCGGCAGCAGGCGTGCGAAATAGAACCGCGCCGTGCCCAATTTGCTCGCGTAGAAATCGTCCTGCGCTTCTTTGCCGAAGGCGGCCTTGGCCATCAGTGCCCACATGTAGGCGTAAGCCACGTAACCGAAAGTTTGCAGGTATTCGACCGAAGCCGCACCGATTTCATTCGGGTTGTTTTTCGCCCGATCCAGCAACCACGCCGTCAGTTCGTCGAGGGTGGTCACAGCATCGTTCAGCGGCTTGGTGAACTCGTCCAGCTCAGCGCTGGCCGTCGCGGTGAAGTGACGAATCTCGTCGGCGAACAGGTTGTAGAACGCCCCGCCGCTGCCAACGATCTTGCGCCCGACAAGGTCCAGCGCCTGGATGCCGTTGGTGCCTTCGTAGATCTGAGTGATGCGCACATCGCGAACCAGTTGCTCCTGGCCCCACTCACGGATGTAACCGTGGCCGCCGAAAACCTGCTGGCCGTGAACGGTGGTTTCCAGACCGAGGTCAGTCAGGAATGCCTTGGCTACCGGGGTCAGCAGCGCTACCAGGTCTTCCGCGCGTTTGCGGGTGGTCGCATCTTCGCTGAACTTGGCGGTGTCCAGTTGCATGGCCACGTAAGTCGAGAAGGCACGGCCGCCTTCGTTCGAGGCTTTCATGGTCAGCAGCATGCGACGCACGTCCGGGTGGACGATGATCGGGTCGGCCACTTTGTCCTTGTTCTGCGCGCCGGTCGGCGAACGGCTTTGCAGGCGGTCGCGGGCGTATTCAACGGCGTTCTGGTAAGAACGTTCGCCAGAGGCCAGGCCCTGGATACCGACGCCCAGACGCTCGTAGTTCATCATGGTGAACATCGCCGCCAGGCCTTTGTTCGGCTCGCCGACCAGGTAACCCACGGCTTCGTCGAAGTTCATCACGCAAGTCGCGGAGGCCTGAATGCCCATCTTGTGTTCGATCGAACCGCAGGTCGCCGGGTTACGTGCACCCAGGCTGCCATCGGCATTGACCATGAACTTCGGCACCAGGAACAGCGAAATGCCTTTCGGCCCCGCCGGTGCGTCCGGCAGCTTGGCGAGTACCAGGTGAATGATGTTCTCGGTCAGGTCGTGTTCGCCGCCGGTGATGAAAATCTTGGTGCCGCTGACTTTGTAGGAACCGTCCGCCTGAGGCTCAGCCTTGGTGCGGATGATGCCCAGGTCTGTACCGGCGTGCGGCTCGGTCAGGCACATGGAACCGGCCCAGACGCCGGCGTACATGTTCGGCAGGTAGGCGGCTTTCAGCTCGTCGCTGGCGTGGGCGTTGATCGACAGGCAAGCACCGGCGGTCAACATCGGGTACAGACCGAACGACAGGCTCGCGGAGTTGACCATTTCTTCGACTTGGGCCGAAACCGCCTTGGGCATGCCCATGCCGCCGTAGGTCGGATCGCCACCGACGCCGACCCAACCGCCTTCAGCATAAGTCTGATAAGCCTGTGGGAAACCTGCCGGCGTGGTGACAGCACCGTCCGCCCAATGGCAACCTTCTTCGTCAGCCGCACGGCTCAGGGGCGCGATGCTTTTGCTGGTGACCTTGCCGGCCTCTTCAAGAATGGCCTCAACGGTTTCTGCGTCGACGGTATCGGCCAGTGCAGGCAACTCGGCCCAGAGCTTGGCGACCTCGAATACTTCATTGAGGACGAAGCGCATATCGCGCAGGGGCGCTTTGTAGTCAGCCATGGCAAACCTCGCAGGATCTTTACAGGTAATTCGTAGGAAGAGTGTTTTCGTTGGGTCCGAGTGTAACCCAACAACTTTTGCGACACATAGGGTCAGGCTGTGACCGTTTTGTAATTTTTGGTCATTGCGTTTTTGTGTCTGCCAGAGCGCCTTCGCGGGCAAGCCTCGCTCCTACAGGGTTTGCGCCATTTTAAATTTGGCGCACGACCTGTAGGAGCGTGGCTTGCCCGCGAAGCTTTCAAACACAACCGTTACAGCGCAAACAACTCCGCTGGCAGCTGCATCAAGCAATCGCTACCCGCTTCGATAGCCGCGCGATGAGCAGCCGTGCGCGGCAGCAATCGCTTGAAGTAAAACTCGCTGGTCGCCAGTTTGCCCCGGCAGAAATCGGCATCGCCGCTGCCCGCATCCAGTTGCGCCTGAGCCACCAGCGCCATGCGCAGCCACAAGTAACCGAGGATGATGTAACCGCTGTACATCAGGTAATCCACCGACGCGGCGCCCACTTCGTCCGGATTCTTCATCGCGGCCATGCCCACCTGAGTGGTCAGTTCGCCCCACTGCTGGTTCAACCCGTTGAGTTGCGCCACGTAGCTGGCGAGTTGCGGATGATCGGCGTTCGCCGCGCAGAACTTGTGAACGATTTTGGTAAAGCCGCGTAGCAGTTTGCCCTGGCTGCCGAGCACTTTGCGCCCGAGCAAATCCAGCGCCTGAATGCCGTTGGTGCCTTCGTAGATCGGTGCAATCCGGCAATCGCGAACCAACTGCTCCATGCCCCACTCACGAATGAAGCCGTGGCCGCCGAACACCTGCATGCCGTGGTTGGTCACTTCCAGCCCGGTGTCGGTCATGAAGGCCTTGCAGATCGGCGTCAGGAACGCCAACAGGTCTTCGGCGTCCTGCCGCGCGGTTTCATCCGGGCTCAGGTGCGCGGCATCCAGAAGTTGCGCGGTGAAGTAGGTCAGCGCGCGATTGCCTTCGTTGAAGGCCTTCATGGTCAGCAACATTCGACGCACATCTGGATGAACGATAATCGGATCGGCGGCTTTTTCCGGTGCTTTCGGGCCGGTCAGCGAACGCATCTGCAAACGATCATTGGCGTACTTGATCGCGCCCTGAAAACTCGCTTCCCCCAGACACAAACCCTGCATCCCGGTGCCGAGACGCGCATGGTTCATCATGGTGAACATGCAGTTCAGGCCCTTGTTCGGCTCACCGATCAGAAAGCCCTTGGCCTCGTCGAAGTTCAGCACGCAGGTGGCCGAAGCCTTGATGCCCATCTTGTGTTCGATCGAACCGCAGGAAACGCCGTTGCGCGCACCCGCCTCACCTTCGGCATCGGGTAGGAACTTAGGAACGATGAACAGCGAAATGCCCTTGGTGCCCGCAGGCGCATCCGGCAGTTTCGCCAGCACCAGGTGAATGATGTTGTCGCTCATGTCGTGTTCGCCGGCAGAGATGAAAATCTTGCTGCCGGAGATCGCGTAACTGCCATCCGCTGCCGGCACGGCGCGGGTCTTGATGATGCCCAGGTCTGTGCCGCAATGGGCTTCGGTCAGGCACATGGTGCCGGTCCATTGGCCCGCGGTGAGCTTGCTCAGGTAGGTGTTTTTCTGCTCTTCGGTGCCATGGGCGTGGATCGCCGACATCGCGCCGTGCGTCAGGCCCGGGTACATGCCCCAGGAAGTGTTGCTGGACCCGACCATCTCGCTGATGACCAGCCCCAGGGAACTCGGCAAGCCCTGGCCGCCATAAGCGGGATCGGCCGCCAGACCATGCCAGCCACCTTCGACGTATTGTGCGAAGGCTTGCTTGAAGCCTGTAGGCGTTGTCACCACGCCGTTGTCGAAATGGCAGCCCTCTTCGTCGCCGCTGCGATTGAGCGGTGCGAGCACGTTCTCGCAGAACTTCGCGCCTTCTTCGAGGATCGCATTGACCATGTCCGGACTGGCATCCGTGGCGCCCAGTGCGGCGTAGTTGCTGTGAAAGTCGAAGACGTGGTCGATCAGAAAGCGCATGTCGCGCAGGGGAGCTTTGTACTCGGGCATGGTCATTTCTCCGGCAGCAGATTGATCAAACCTACTGCCGCCGACCACGCCTCACAATCACAGTCCAGACGCTGAATGCGCCATCATCACTCAACCCGCAGCCGCCTCGCGCACCGCACCACGACGGTTCTGACCGTAAGCCACCACGCAGTTTCGCCCGGCGCCTTTCGCGGCGTAGAGCGCCTCATCGGCGGACTTGAGCACTTTTTCCGGGTTGCGCTGTTCCACGCGTTCGGCGACGCCGATGCTGACGGTGACCGACACACTCGAAGCCCCTGATCCGGCACGACGCTGACGACCTTGCTGGTCATCCTGAGGACGGTTGTCCTGGTTACGCAGTTGAATGTTGTAGGTGGCGATGGATTCGCGGATGACTTCCAGGTGCGGCATGCACTCTTCAAGCGTCTTGCCCGCGAACACCAGCGCAAATTCCTCACCGCCGTAACGATACGCCCTACCGCCGCCGCCGATTTTCGACAGTTTGCTGGCTACCAGCCGCAGCACCTGATCGCCGACGTCGTGGCCGTGGGTGTCGTTGAATTTCTTGAAGTGGTCGACGTCGCTCATGGCCAGCACGTAATTGCGCCCCAGGCGCTGCATGCGTTCGTTCAACGCGCGGCGGCCAGGCAAACCGGTGAGCTCATCGCGGAAGGCCATTTGATAGGCTTCATGGGCAACCGCCGCAGCAATCATCAACATCACCTGGCTGCACATGATGTTCAGGGTGAACGGCAGGATGAACGTCTTCGGCAACGCCCAGAACAACCCGAGCAAACCCACCAACTGGGCGGCGTGCAAAGGTCTGGGGTTGCGCCAGTATTGCCAGCTCAGCAGCAGGAACGAGGCGATAAACACGGGGTAGGACAGCTGAATCAGGCTCATCCACGCGCCATGCAGGGCTGGCCAGCGGATTTCCGACAGCCACATCAACAGCGCCTGTGGGTAACTTTGCTCCAGGCCCAACGCCACGCTGCCGACGGCCAGCAACACTGCGAAACGCGCAATCATGTCCTGGAACAGATGGGTGCGTTCCTGCCACGCGGCGAATATGCCAAACATCAGCGGCAGCAACAGACAGCACAGGTGAAAGACCACGGCGGCGTCTTCACGCACTCTGCCGTTGTCGCGGTAATAGTCGGTCTGGGTGTCGAGCAGGTAGTAGGCGATGTACACCGTGACCATCAGAAACAGTTCACGCTGACGTCGGTAAACCGCGCAATAAGCGCCGCCGAGCAACAGCACCAACGTAGGCAGCACGTTGAACAGCGAAGTGAAGAAGACGTTCAGGTCCTTGACGTACGCAGCCGCCAGCCCCGCAAGCAAAAGCAGAAGTGAGGGTAGGAAATGACTGAAACGTACAGCGGAAGAACGCGGCAAGGGTAAAGCTCCGACCCGTCATGTCTATAGATGGCATTGTGCCCACTACTTTAACGGCAGTGACCCTGATTTTCTGAGTGATTTGCTAAGGTTTTTTTGACGCCGCATTACTGACTACTATCCGGCCAACCAGCAATTCACCGCTCCCCCATCAAAGGTCGTTACAAAAGACGGGAGAACTGCCCCCGACCGTGGTTTTTTTCACCAAAGTCGAGTTGAAAAAAAACCGCCACTCCCAAAGGAGCAGCGGTTTTTTCAGAAGGCTGCGTTAAGGCTTAGTAGCCCAGTGCGAAGTCTTCTTCTTTCATGTCCATCAGGTTGTTGGCGCCCGACAGCATGGTTGCAACGTGAGTGCGGGTACGCGGCAGGATGCGCTGGAAGTAGAAGCGCGCAGTCTGCAGCTTGGCGGTGTAGAACGCCGTTTCGGTGGTGCCGGCTGCCAGTTTCTCGGCCGCCAGACGTGCCATGTCAGCCCAGAAGTAGGCCAGGCAGGCGTAACCGGAGTACATCAGGTAGTCCACGGAAGCCGCGCCGACTTCTTCGCGGTCTTTCATGGCTGCCATACCGACCTTCATGGTCAGCTCGCCCCATTCTTTGTTGATTGCAGCCAGCGGTGCGACGAATTCCTGAACGGCTTCGTTGCCTTCGTTGGTCTGGCAGAACTTGTGGACGATCTTGGTGAAGCCTTTCAGGGCCTCGCCTTGAGTCATCAACACTTTGCGGCCCAGCAGGTCGAGTGCCTGGATGCCGGTGGTGCCTTCGTACAGCATCGAAATGCGGCTGTCGCGAACGTTCTGCTCCATGCCCCACTCGGCGATGAAGCCGTGGCCGCCGTAGATTTGCACGCCGTGGTTGGCGGATTCGAAACCGACTTCGGTCATGAAGGCTTTGGCGATTGGCGTCATGAACGCCAGCAGTGCGTCGGCTTTCTTCTTCTCTTCTTCGTCCACGCCGTACTTGACGATGTCGACTTGCTTGGCAGTGAAGTAAACCATTGCGCGGTTGCCTTCGGCGAACGCTTTCATGGTCAACAGCATGCGACGGACGTCAGGGTGCACGATGATCGGGTCGGCGGCTTTTTCCGGCGCTTTCGGGCCAGTCAGGGAGCGCATTTGCAGACGATCGCGAGCGTATTTCAGGCCACCCTGGAAACCGATTTCGGCGTGGGCCAGGCCTTGCAGCGCGGTACCCAGACGTGCGGTGTTCATGAAGGTGAACATGCAGTTCAGACCTTTGTTCGCCGGGCCGATCAGGAAACCGGTGGCCGCGTCGAAGTTCATCACGCAGGTGGCGTTGCCGTGGATGCCCATTTTGTGTTCCAGGGAACCACAGGACACGGCGTTGCGCGCACCGATCGAACCGTCTTCGTTCGGCATGAATTTCGGAACGATGAACAGCGAGATGCCTTTGGTGCCAGCCGGTGCATCCGGCAGGCGAGCCAGCACGATGTGGACGATGTTGTCGGCCATGTCGTGTTCACCGGCCGAGATGAAGATCTTGGTGCCGGAGACTTTGTAGGAACCGTCGGCCTGAGGTTCGGCCTTGGTGCGCAGCATGCCCAGGTCGGTGCCGCAATGCGGTTCGGTCAGGCACATGGTGCCGGTCCATTCGCCGGAGACCAGTTTGGTCAGGTAGGCGTGTTGCTGCTCCGGCGTGCCGTGCTCGGAAATGGTGTTCATCGCGCCGTGCGACAGGCCCGGGTACATGCCCCACGACCAGTTGGCTTCGCCAACCATTTCGCTGACTGCCAGACCCAGAGACTCCGGCAGGCCCTGGCCGCCGTGCTCTACGTCGTGGGCCAGGCTTGGCCAGCCGCCTTCAACGAATTGCTTGTAGGCTTCTTTGAAGCCGGTCGGGGTTTTAACGCCGGACTCGCTCCAGGTGCAGCCTTCGGTGTCGCCCACGCGGTTCAGCGGAGCCAGTACCTGCTCACAAAACTTGGCGCCTTCTTCGAGAATGGCGTCAACCATGTCCGGAGTTGCGTCCGAGCAAGCCGGAAGGCTCTGATAGTGCGCTTCGTAGCCGAGCAGTTCGTCACGAACGAAGCGAATATCACGCAAGGGGGCCTTGTAGTCAGGCATAGCGATAAACCTCTGCTGATGTAACCGGGAATGAACGACCGCGTTGATTTGTTGTGACGGTCAAACAGTTGTTTGAAACATACGTTTACGCCCAAATCTTGTCAAGCGCCGATCTTTTGCCGTTCGTCTTCACTCCCCGCGCAAAGCTGCACACGCGACAACGCAACGCCGTTGACTGAGCAACACGTCCTGCAGAAAAGTTTAGTTGGGAGAGAAGGACTTACACACAAAAACGCCGCGAAGGGTCGCGGCGTTGGCAGAGCGGTTTCAGCAGATGATCAAGCGAATGTGTCGATCAGCGTACCGAGCATTTCATCGGAAGCTTTGGCAACTTTGACACCGGCCTCGACCTGAAACTTGCCCTGAGCCATCTCGACCATGTTGCTGGCGAGGTCCGACTGCTGGCTGCGATCAACCGAGCGCAGGCGATTGACCTGAGCATCGGAGGACTGACTGGTCACCGAACGCTCGACCGAATTGTTGGCAATCTGGCCGGAGGCTTGATCGACACGGTTCTGCCCCGTCTGAATAGTGCTCAGACCAGCATAAAAAGCGGTACTTCCTGAGATTTCCATGGGAGAACTCGTCCTACAAAGGATCAACAGCGGCCATTGAACCAGACCCGCCTGCAAAAGGCCCGACAAAAACACTAATGGCACAGTGCCTTGTCATAGGTAAAACCAGTGCTTGAAACTTCAGTCCAGCAAATCCAGCTGAAGGTGTTCCGCCACCGCCTCGGCCGTCACCAACTTGAGTTTCGGCACGCGCCCCAGGCACGGCGCCGGGATCCGCTCGGCCAGCGTGGCCAGGTTTTCTTCAAGGCGCGCTGTCTTGGCATCGATGATGTTGGCCACCCAACCCGCCAATTGCAAACCGTCACGGGCAATCGCCTCGGCCGTCAGCAGCGCATGGTTGATGCAGCCCAGCCGTACGCCGACCACCAGAATCACCGGCAAACCCAGCGCCATGGCCAGGTCCGACAGGTTGTCCTGATCCGCCAGCGGCACGCGCCAGCCGCCAGCGCCTTCGATCAGGGTGAAATCTGCCTGCATCTCCAGAATCTGCTGCATTGGCATCAGCAACGATTGCACCGTCAACGCGACGCCGGCCTCGCGCGCCGCCAGATGCGGAGCGATGGCAGGTTCGAAGGCCACCGGGTTGACCTGTGCATACGTCAGCGGCACCGAACATTCCGCCAGCAGCGCCAACGCATCGGCGTTGCGCAAGCCCTTGGGCGTCACGTCGCAACCGGAGGCCACCGGTTTTCCCGCCGCCGTACTCAGGCCGGCCAACCGCGCGGCATGCAGCAAACCCGCAGCCACGGTGGTCTTGCCGACATCGGTGTCAGTGCCGGTGATGAAATACGCTGCGCTCATAAGGGTTTCTCCAAAACGGCGTACACCACTTGATAAGTCGCCGGCAGGCCTTGGGCCTGACGAAACTGCTCATACGCCTCGACCAGGCCGAGGATCCGCGCCCTGCCGGTCAAACCACCCGGCCGACCGGGGTTCAGATTGTGCGCGCCCAGCGCCTTGAGTTCATGGGTCAGGCTGCGCACATCCGGGTAATGCAGCACGTGAGGACGGGTTTGCAGACTCGCGACCTTCAAACCGCTGGCCGCACACAGGTGTTGATAAACCCCGAACTCGCGGAAGCGGTTGACGTGCACCATGCCATCCACCTGACGCCAACTGTCTCGCAGCTCAAACAGTGTGCCCACGCACAGACTAGCAAACGCAAACATTCCGCCGGGTTTCAGCACCCGATGGGCTTCACTGAGCACCGACGCAAAGTCTGCGCACCACTGCACCGCCAGGCTGGAGAAAATCAAATCACAGGTCGAATCCTGCAATGGCAACCGCTCTGCATCCCCGGCGATGAAGTGCGTGGCCCCGCCCAATGGCCGCGCGTGATTGAGCATGCCTTCGGCGATGTCCAGCGCCACGCCGTGACCGCCAGGAAAACGCTCACCCAGCACACGACTGAAATGCCCGGTGCCACAGCCCAGGTCCAGCCAGCGACCAGGCACGAAATCTTCCGGCAAACGGCTCAACAACTGGCTGCCGACGTCACGCTGCAATTCGGCCACGCTGTCGTAGCTGGCCGCCGCACGGGAAAAGGACGCCGCCACCTGGCGTTTGTCCGGCAGGCCGCCGGGCAGGCTGGGAAGGGATAAATCAGTCATCACCGGACTCATGCAAAAAGGCCTGGATCGCCCCCGCCACACCGTGAGGGTCTTCCAGAAGGAACGCGTGGCTGGCCTGTTCAATCAGACCGATTTCGACATCCGGCAGCAACGCCAGCAAGTCCCCCGCCGCTTCGGCCGGAACCAGTCCGTCAAGGCCGGCGAACAGGTGCAACTGCGGACCGCGAAAGGCCTGCAACGCCTGGCGGGTATCCAGTTGTGCAAGCAGCTCCAGGCCGCTCATCAACACCGCAGCAGAGGCGTTTGGCGCACCACCGAGCAGCAGCCGCGACAGCCCGCGCGGGTCTTCGGCGCCTTGCGCGCACAGCAGCGAAAAGCGTTTCAAGGTCATGCGCGGATCGGCATTGCAGCCTGCCAGAAACGCATCAAACGTCTCGCCGGGCATCGCGCTCGGCCACTGTTCATGGGCAACAAAAGAAGGATTGCTCGCCAGGGTCAGCAAGCCGCAGCAACGATCACCGCGTCGCGCCGCCAACTCGGAGGCAAGCATGCCGCCGAGCGACCAGCCGCCAAGCCACGCATCCTGAGGCACGGCCGAGTCGAGTTCGTCGAGCCATTCTTCAAGGTCGCTGGATTCCAAATCCGGCAACGGCTCGATCTCGACGCGCAGGTGTTCGTCCAGCCCCTGCAACGCAGCCGCCAAGGGTTCCAGCGGAGAAATCCCGAGACCCCAGCCGGGCAGCAGAATCAGGCGATTACGCATGGCTTGGCTCCGGTCCCAGTTGTTGAAAACAATCGGCCAGTCCATTTAACAATAGCTGCACCTGCGCTTCGCTGTGCGCGGCGGTCAGGGTTACCCGCAGCCGGGCACTGCCGGCGGGCACGGTCGGCGGACGAATCGCCGTGACCATCAAGCCGCGTTCGCGCAGCATCTGCGACAGTCGCACCGCGCGCCCGGCGTCGCCGATCATGATCGGTTGAATGGGCGTGAAGCTGTCCATCAACTCCAGGCCGATCTGCTCGGCGCCGTAGCGGAACTGACGGATCAGCGTTTTCAGATGTTCACGCCGCCAGTGTTCGCTGCGCAGCAACTCCAGGCTTTTCAGCGTCGCGCAGGCCAGGGCCGGCGGTTGGCTGGTGGTGTAAATGTAGGGACGGGCGAACTGGATCAGACTCTCGATCAGCTCTTCGCTGCCGGCGACGAACGCGCCCGCCGTCCCGAACGCCTTGCCGAGGGTGCCGACCAGCACGGGCACGTCTTCCTGGCTCAGGCCGAAATGCTCGACGATCCCGCCACCGTTGGCACCCAGCGGACCAAAACCGTGCGCGTCATCGACCATCAGCCACGCACCTTTGGCCTTGGCTTCTCGGGCCAGCGCTGGCAGGTCGGCGATATCGCCGTCCATGCTGAACACGCCGTCGGTGACCACCAGCGTATTGCCGGTGGCTTTCTCGAGACGATTGGCCAGGCTCGCTGCATCGTTGTGCAGATAACGATTGAAGCGCGCGCCGGACAACAAACCGGCATCGAGCAACGAGGCGTGATTGAGGCGATCTTCCAGCACCGTATCGCCCTGCCCGACCAACGCGGTGACCGCACCGAGGTTGGCCATGTAGCCGGTGGTGAACAGCAACGCGCGCGGGCGGCCGGTCAAGTCAGCTAGCGCTTCTTCCAGCTCGTGATGTGGCGTGCTGTGGCCGATGACCAAATGCGAAGCGCCGCCGCCGACGCCCCATCGAGAAGCCCCGGCGCGCCAAGCCTCGATCACTTGCGGATGATTGGCCAGGCCCAGGTAATCGTTGTTACAGAACGCCAGCAACGGCTGGCCATCGACCACCACTTCCGGGCCCTGAGGGCTTTCGAGCAAGGGGCGTTGGCGATAGAGATTTTCAGCACGACGGGCAGCAAGGCGTGCGGCGAGATCGAAAGACATGCAGGCCTCGCAAGTAAGGAAAACATACATAACCTGTAGGAGCGAGGCTTGCCCGCGAAGGGAACGCCGCGGCCTGACTGAGCGACCGCAGTGACTCTTTCGCGGGCAAGCCTCGCTCCTACAGGGTTTCGCGTTGGTTAGACGGCGGCGTTGTAGAACTGCTCGCTGCTCTTCTGCTCCACCAGCGCCTGCTCGATGGCGGCCTGATGCACCTCGTCGGCGTGCTCTTCGCGCGCTTCCGGCAGGATGCCGAGGCGCGAGAACAGTTGCATGTCCTTGTCGGCCTGCGGGTTGGCGGTGGTCAGCAATTTGTCGCCGTAGAAAATCGAGTTCGCGCCGGCAAAGAACGCCAGGGCCTGCATCTGCTCGTTCATCGCTTCACGGCCGGCGGACAGGCGCACGTGGGACTTCGGCATCAGGATGCGCGCCACGGCGAGCATGCGGATGAAGTCGAACGGATCGATGTCTTCGGCATTTTCCAGCGGCGTACCGGCGACTTTCACCAGCATGTTGATCGGCACCGACTCCGGATGCTCCGGCAGGTTGGCCAGTTGAATCAGCAGGTTGGCGCGGTCATCGAGGGACTCGCCCATGCCGAGGATGCCGCCGGAGCAGATCTTCATTCCCGAATCACGCACGTAGGCCAGGGTTTGCAGGCGCTCGCTGTAGGTGCGGGTGGTGATGATGCTGGTGTAGAAATCCGGCGAAGTGTCGAGGTTGTGGTTGTAGTAATCGAGGCCGGCCTTGGCCAGCGCTTCGGTCTGCTCCTGGTCCAGACGACCGAGGGTCATGCAGGTTTCCAGGCCCATGGCCTTCACGCCTTCGACCATCTTCAGCACGTAGGGCATATCTTTGGCCGACGGGTGTTTCCACGCCGCGCCCATGCAGAAACGTGTCGAACCGATGGCTTTGGCGCGAGCGGCCTCTTCGAGGACCTTCTGCACTTCCATCAGTTTTTCTTTTTCCAGGCCGGTGTTGTAGTGACCGGACTGCGGACAATATTTGCAATCTTCCGGGCAGGCGCCGGTTTTGATCGAGAGCAGCGTGGAAACCTGGACACGGTTGGCGTCGAAATGCGCGCGGTGCACGGTCTGCGCCTGAAACAGCAGGTCATTGAATGGCTGAACGAAGAGTGCTTTGACTTCGGCCAAAGACCAGTCATGACGCAGGGTTGCAGAGGTGCTGGCGCTCATGGGCGTTTCCTTTGTTTTATGCTGGGCAAGCGGTCGGGGGACGGAATACCCACAGACGCGACACGGATGTTCGGCATATTTAAGGAAGAGCGATGCGCTGTCAACCACGATACGAAGGACCGGTTTACATCTGGTTAAAAAACAACCAGACCTGTTTACTCTGCGACGAGACGGCCGAAGAAGCCACGCCGATCTGCATGGCCTGCGAAACCGAGCTGCCCTGGCTCGGCGATCACTGCCAGATCTGCGCCCTGCCATTACCCGCAGCGGGCCTGACGTGCGGCCAGTGCTTGCAGCAACCGCCGCCCTTCGAGCAAGTCATTGCCCCGTGGACCTACGGTTTTCCGGTCGACAGCCTGATCACCCGATTCAAGCACAGCGCGAAGTGGCCGTATGGTCGCCTGCTCGCCGAACTTCTTGCTCAATACCTGCAACATCGCTTCGATGAAGGGCTGGAACGGCCAGATGCGTTGGTCCCCGTTCCGCTCGCCGCTAAACGTCTGCGCCAACGGGGCTTCAACCAGGCCGCGATGCTGGCCCGCTGGTTGAGCGCCAGCCTGGATATCCCCTGTGACGAACAACTGCTCAAACGGATTCAGGACACCAGCGCGCAACAGGAGCTGAAGGCCGATGCGCGCAGGAAGAACCTGCGTAACGCTTTCGCGCTGATGCCCGGAGCGCTGATCAAGGGCCGTCACCTGGCGCTGGTTGACGACGTACTGACCACCGGCGCCACGGCCCAGGCATTGGCTCGTCTATTAATGGACGCCGGTGCCGCGCGAGTCGACGTTTATTGCCTGGCCCGAACACCCAAACCCGGCGACACCGCCTGACTGTAGGAGTGAGCCTGCTCGCGATGGACGTTAACGATAATGCGTGCTTTCTGAATGAACGCGTCGTTCTCAAGTCCATCGCGAGCAGGCTCGCTCCTACAAGGAATGTGGTCAGACTTGACTCCCTTAGTCCAAGCCGCCAACGTCCTCTCCATCGTCACAGCCTTGAAGCGTCTCGCCATGTCCTTGCCTACGTTGTTGTCCCAGCACATTGTCCGTCGCCCGCAGCGCATCGCCTTGCTGCAACACATCGCCGAACAGGGCTCGATCACTCGCGCCGCGAAAAGCGCGGGCCTGAGCTACAAAGCTGCATGGGATGCCATCGACGAGCTGAACAACCTCGCGCAGAAACCGCTGGTGGAGCGCAGCGTCGGCGGCAAGGGTGGCGGTGGCGCCAAGCTGTCCAGCGAAGGCGAACGCGTATTGCGCCTCTATCAAAAGCTGCAAACGTTGCAGGCGCAGGTGTTGGAAGCGGCCGAAGACGCCAGCGACCTCAACCTGCTCGGCCGTCTGATGCTCAGAACCAGCGCGCGCAATCAATTGCACGGCAAGGTCGTGGAAATCGAAGCTCAGGGACGCAACGACCTGATCCGCCTGGAACTGGCTGAAGGCTTGATCCTCGTGGCGCAGATCACTCACGACAGCACCCTGCGCCTGGAGCTGCAAATCGGCACCGAAGTCGTCGCCCTGATCAAGGCCGGTTGGCTCGACCTGCTGGGTATCGATGACGAGGCAACGCCCGGACACAATTGCCTGACCGGCACCCTTGAGGAAATCCTCGACGCCGAAGACGGCCCGAGTGAAGTGCGCATCGGCCTGCCCAATGGCCAGACGCTGTGCGCGCTGGCCGAACCGCTGCACTTGCGAACCCACGGTCTGGCCACCGGCAAAGCGCTGCGGGTGCAATTTTCCCCCTCCAATGTGCTGCTTGGTACACCGCTCTGAAACACAAGCGTCATTAACGCGCTTTAAGGTGACTGCAAAAACCAGCAGGGAGCCTGATGTGAGCCTATTAGAAGACAACCAATCCACCGACCTCGAGCAAATGGTCGGCCTCAGCCGTCGTGGTTTCATCAGCGCGGGCGCCCTGTGCGGTGCCGCGATGTTCCTCGGCGGCAACCTGCTGAGCCGCAGCGTGCTCGCGGCCAGTGTCAGCGCAGGCACCAGCAAACTGTTGGGTTTCGACAGCATTCCCGCCGCCACCAGCGACGCAATCACCCTGCCACCGGGCTACAAGTCTTCGGTGCTGATCAGCTGGGGCCAGCCGCTGCAAAAGAACGGTCCGGCATTTGATCCAAGCGGCAACGGCAGCGCCGAGCAACAGGAAGTCCAGTTCGGCGACAACAACGACGGCATGAGCCTGTTCGAGTTTCCGGGTGAGAAAGACCGGGCGCTGATGGCGATCAACAACGAATACACCAACTACCGCTACCTTTACCCGCACGGCGGCATGCCGCAATCGGCCGAAGAAGTGCGCAAGGCGCTGGCCTGCGAAGGCGTGTCGGTGATCGAGGTGCAGCGCAAGAACGGCCACTGGCAATTCGTTCAGGGCTCGCGCTACAACCGGCGCATTCACGGCAACGCACCGATCAGCCTCAGCGGCCCGGCCGCCGGCCACGCGCTGGTGAAAACCAGCGCCGACCCGCACGGCAAGAACGTGCTCGGCACCTTCCAGAACTGCGCCAACGGCAAGACGCCGTGGGGCACCTACCTGACCTGTGAAGAGAACTTCACCGACTGTTTCGGCAGCAGCAACGCCGAGCAGAAATTCGACGCCGCGCAGAAACGATACGGTGCAGTGGCGACCAGTAAAGAGATTAACTGGCATCAACACGACGAGCGCTTCGACCTGGCGAAGAACCCCAACGAACTCAACCGTCATGGCTGGGTGGTGGAAATCGACCCGTTCGATCCGACATCGACACCGGTCAAGCGCACCGCGCTGGGCCGCTTCAAACATGAAAACGCGGCCCTGGCCGAAACCCATGACGGCCACGCCGTGGTGTACATGGGCGACGACGAACGCGGCGAGTTCATCTACAAGTTCGTCAGCCGCGACAAGATCAACCACAAGAACCCGAAAGCCAACCGCGACCTGCTGGACCACGGCACCTTGTACGTGGCGCGTTTCGACGCGGGCGACGGCAATGCCGATCACCCGAAAGGCCAGGGCGAGTGGATCGAGCTGACCCACGGCAAAAACGGCATCGACGCCAGCAGCGGTTTTGCCGATCAGGCCGAAGTGCTGATTCATGCACGCCTCGCCGCCACAGTGGTGAAAGCCACGCGCATGGACCGTCCGGAATGGATCGTCGTCAGCCCCAAGGACGGCCAGGTCTATTGCACGCTGACCAACAACGCCAAGCGCGGTGAAGACGGTCAACCGGTGGGCGGGCCGAACCCGCGCGAGAAGAACGTCTACGGGCAGATTCTGCGCTGGCGCACCGACCGTGATGATCACGGCTCGAAAAGCTTTGCCTGGGATCTGTTTGTGGTCGCCGGCAACCCGGGTGTCCACGCCGGCACGCCGAAGGGTGGTTCGTCGAACATCACGCCGCAGAACATGTTCAACAGCCCGGACGGCCTGGGTTTCGACAAGGCCGGACGGTTGTGGATCCTGACCGATGGCGATTCGAGCAACGCCGGTGATTTTGCCGGCATGGGCAACAACCAGATGCTCTGTGCCGACCCGGTGACCGGTGAGATCCGTCGCTTCATGGTCGGGCCGGTGGGTTGCGAGGTGACGGGGATCAGCTTCTCTCCGGACCAGAAGACGCTGTTTGTCGGGATTCAGCATCCGGGGGAAAACGGTGGCTCGACGTTCCCTGAGCACCTGCCGAACGGCAAGCCGCGGTCTTCGGTGATGGCGATTTCCCGCGAAGACGGCGGGATCGTCGGCGCCTGATACGGCCCCATCGCGGGCAAGCCTCGCTCCTACAGGGAAATGCATTCCAAATGTAGGAGCGAGGCTTGCCCGCGAAGGCGTCAGCCCAAACAACACTCATCTCAACCCCAACCACTAAAGACAGCCCGTCTGCGCTACCATGCTTGGCCGGACGCGGCAGCCTGCTGCGCGCAGGAGTCAGCATGGCCCACCCGTTTGCAACCCTCACCCCAGACCTCGTGCTCGATGCCGTCGAAAGCATCGGCTTTCTCAGCGACGCGCGCGTTCTGGCGCTCAACAGCTACGAGAACCGTGTCTATCAGGTCGGCATCGAAGACTCCGAACCGCTGATCGCCAAGTTCTACCGCCCGCAGCGCTGGACCAACGAAGCGATTCTCGAAGAACACCAGTTCACCTTCGAACTCGCCGAGTGCGACGTGCCGGTGGTGGCGCCAATGATTCACAACGGTGCCAGCCTGCACGAACACAACGGTTTCCGTTTCACCCTGTTCCCCCGCCGTGGCGGCCGCGCACCGGAGCCGGGCAATCTCGATCAGCTGTATCGGCTGGGCCAACTGCTCGGTCGCCTGCACGCCGTCGGCTCGACCAAACCGTTCGAACACCGTGAAGCCCTGGGCGTGAAGAACTTCGGTCATGCCTCGCTGACAACCTTGCTCGAAGGCAACTTCATCCCCAAAAGCCTGCTGCCGGCCTACGAATCTGTCGCCCGTGATCTGCTCAAGCGTGTGGAAGAGGTCTACAACGCCACGCCGCACCAGAACATCCGCATGCACGGCGATTGCCACCCCGGCAACATGATGTGTCGCGACGAGATGTTCCATATCGTCGACCTGGACGACTGCCGCATGGGCCCGGCGGTGCAGGACATCTGGATGATGCTCGCCGGCGACCGTCAGGAATGTCTGGGGCAGTTGTCGGAATTGATGGACGGCTACAACGAGTTTCATGATTTCGACCCACGGGAATTGGCGCTGATCGAACCGCTGCGCGCGCTGCGCCTGATGCATTACAGCGCGTGGCTGGCACGCCGCTGGGATGACCCGGCGTTCCCGCACAGTTTTCCGTGGTTCGGGACGGAGCGGTATTGGGGTGATCAGGTGTTGGCGTTGCGCGAGCAACTCGCCGCCCTCAACGAAGAACCCCTGAAACTGTTCTAACCCTTTGTAGGAGCGAGGCTTGCCCGCGAAGAACGATAACGCGGTTAGCCAGATACAC
>NZ_JAGYFX010000026.1:0-69720 GCF_019946615.1 Pseudomonas sp. BF-R-01 | reverse complement strand
CGTCACCTCATTCAGCGCCAAACCGGTGCTGCGCGGCTTTGCAGTGGGGCTGGCCGTGACCATCATCCTCAAGCAAGTGGCGAGCATCGTCGACGTCCACTTGAGCACCGGCAACCTGATCCGTTTCCTGCCGCAACTGCTGGAGCAGTGGCCGCAGTGGAATAAAGTCGGGGCATTGGTCGGCGCGGTGGCGTTGCTGGTGTTGTGGCTGTGCGCGCGGGTCAGGCGTTTGCCAGGCGGTTTGCTGGTGGTGACGCTCGGCATCGCGGCGGGCCAATGGCTGAACCTGCCAGCCTACGGGGTCAAGCTGATCGGCGTCATCGATCTGAGCCTCGAAGTGCCGCAGCACCCGGTGTTGCCGTTCACTGACTGGTTGCGCTTGGGTGAACTCGCGTTCGCCATGGTGATGATCCTGTATGCCGAGTCTTACGGCTCGATCAGCTCGTTTGCGCTCAAACACGGCGACCGGGTGTCTACCAACCGCGATCTGCTGGCCCTCGGTGCGGCCAATCTTTTATCGGGACTGTTTCATGGGATGCCCGCAGGCGCTGGTTATTCTGCGACATCGGCCAATGAAGCGGCGGGGGCCGGTTCGCGTCTGGCCGGGATTGTGGCGGCGGGGGTGGTGCTGCTCATCGTCCTGACGGTGTTGCCGTGGATCGCCCTGACTCCCGAGCCGGTGCTGGCCGCCATCGTCATTCATGCCTTGGCCCGTGGCTTGAGCCTTCAACCGTTGGGCCGGTATTTCATCTGGCGTCGCGATCGCCTGCTGGTGATTTGCGCGGTAGCGGCGGTGCTGGTGCTGGGCGTGCTTGACGGCTTGCTGCTGGCAGTGGCGATCAGCGTGGTGCTGATGCTCAAGCAGATGTCGTCGGCGGACATCCAGGTGTTGGGGCAAATGGCCGGAGGTCACGATTTTATTGACCTGCAACGACATCCCTACGCGAAGGAAATCCCCGGTGTGCTGATCGTGCGGCCCAGCGAGGCGCTGTTTTTCGCCAATGTGGAGCGCATTCTTGGTGGTGCATTGCGCCTGGCGCGGCATGCACAGCCACCGGTGCATACGGTTATTCTCAGTCTCGAAGAGTCGCCGGATCTGGACGGCACCAGCATCGAAGCGCTGGAAGCGTTCTTTTTGCAGGTGCGCGCCGAGGACAAACTGCTGATCCTGGCGCGGCTCAAGCATCAGGCAAAAGCGGCGCTGTCGAAGTTGCCGGCGCAGGAGCTGGAGCAGGTGATTCTCAGCGGCTTGAGTGTCGATGTTGCCGTCCAACAAGCCCTGAAGCTATCCGCATAACCCTGTGGGAGCGAGACCGGCTTGCCGGCGATAGCGGTGGATCAGTTAATTCCTGCATCGACTGACCCACCGCTATCGCGAGCAGGCTCGCTCCCACAGGGGATTGGTGCAAACCTTTCGGGCATAAAAAAACGCCGCTCATCTCACGATGGGCGGCGTTTTTTACAGCGTTGTAACGTTAGGCTTGAACGACCGGGATATTGGCGTTCGCAGCAACTTCACGGAACTCGGCGATCTGGTCGAAGGACAGGTAGCGGTAAACATCAGCCGCCATGCTGTCGATCTTGCCAGCGTATTCCATGTACTCCTCGACGGTCGGCAGGCGACCCAGGATGGACGCAACGGACGCCAGCTCGGCCGAAGCCAGGTAGACGTTCGCGCCGTCACCCAGACGGTTCGGGAAGTTACGGGTCGAAGTCGACACAACAGTCGAGTTCGGCTCTACACGTGCCTGGTTACCCATGCACAGCGAGCAGCCTGGCATTTCCATGCGTGCGCCAGCCTTGCCGTAGATGCCGTAGTAGCCTTCTTCGGTCAGTTGGTGAGCGTCCATCTTGGTCGGCGGCGACAGCCACAGACGGGTTGGCAGCTGACCCTTGACCTGATCCAGCAGTTTACCGGCAGCGCGGAAGTGACCGATGTTGGTCATGCACGAACCGATGAACACTTCGTCGATCTTCTCGCCAGCAACGCTGGACAGCAGACGGGCGTCGTCCGGATCGTTCGGCGCGCAGAGCACAGGCTCTTTGATGTCGGCCAGGTCGATTTCGATGACTTCAGCGTATTCGGCGTCAGCATCGGCAACCATCAACTCTGGGTTGGCAACCCAGGCTTCCATCGCTTGAGCGCGACGTTCCAGGGTACGTGCATCGCCGTAGCCTTCGCCGATCATCCAGCGCAGCAGGGTGATGTTGGAGTTCAGGTACTCGGTGATCGACTCTTTCGACAGCTTGATGGTGCAACCGGCAGCCGAACGTTCAGCCGAGGCGTCGGACAGCTCGAAAGCCTGTTCGATGCTCAGGTTGTCCAGGCCTTCGATTTCCAGGATGCGGCCGGAGAAGGCGTTCTTCTTGCCTTTCTTCTCGACAGTCAGCAGGCCAGCCTGAATCGCGAAGTAAGGAATGGCGTGAACCAGGTCACGCAGGGTGACGCCCGGTTGCATTTTGCCTTTGAAGCGCACCAGGATCGATTCCGGCATGTCCAGCGGCATAACGCCAGTGGCGGCGGCGAACGCTACCAGACCGGAACCGGCCGGGAACGAAATGCCCATCGGGAAACGGGTGTGCGAGTCACCACCGGTACCGACGGTGTCCGGCAGCAGCATGCGGTTCAGCCAGCTGTGGATGATGCCGTCGCCCGGACGCAGGGAAACGCCGCCGCGGGTCATGATGAAGTCTGGCAGGGTGTGGTGGGTGGTCACGTCGATCGGCTTAGGGTAAGCCGCGGTGTGGCAGAAGGACTGCATTACCAGATCGGTCGAGAAGCCCAGGCACGCCAGGTCTTTCAGTTCGTCACGGGTCATCGGACCGGTGGTGTCCTGAGAGCCGACGGTGGTCATTTTCGGTTCGCAGTAGGTGCCAGGACGAACGCCTTTGCCTTCTGGCAGACCGCACGCCTTGCCGACCATTTTCTGTGCCAGGGTGTAGCCCTTGCCGGTGTCGACAGGTGCTTCAGGCAGTTTGAACAGATCGGTAGGGCCCAGGCCCAGTTCAGCACGAGCCTTGTCGGTCAGACCGCGACCGATGATCAGCGGAATACGGCCGCCGGCACGAACTTCGTCCAACAGGACCGGGGTCTTCATTTCGAAGGTGGTCAGGACTTCGTCGGTGCCGTGTTTGCAGACTTTGCCAGCATGCGGGTACAGGTCGATCACGTCGCCCATGTTCATGTTGGTAACGTCGAATTCGATCGGCAGTGCGCCGGCATCTTCCATGGTGTTGTAGAAGATCGGAGCGATTTTGCTGCCGAAGCAGAAACCGCCGGCACGCTTGTTCGGCACGTAAGGAACGTCGTCGCCGAAGAACCACAGCACCGAGTTGGTGGCGGATTTACGCGAAGAACCGGTACCGACCACGTCACCGACGTAGGCGATAGGGAAGCCTTGACCGCGCATTTCTTCGATCTGCTTCATCGGGCCGGTGACACCCTGGACGTCAGGCACGATGCCTTCGCGGGCCATTTTCAGCATGGCGAGGGCGTGCAGCGGGATGTCCGGGCGGGACCAGGCGTCCGGAGCAGGGGACAGGTCGTCGGTGTTGGTTTCGCCGGTGACCTTGAACACGCGCAGGCTGATCTTGTCGGCCAGGACAGGGCGGTTGCGGAACCACTCGCCGTCAGCCCAGGACTGGATCACGCCTTTGGCGTGTTCGTTGCCGTTGCGGGCTTTTTCCGCGACGTCGTGGAACGCATCGAACATCAGCAGGGTGTGCTTGAGCTGAGCGGCAGCGACAGCAGCCAGTTCGGCGTTGTCGAGCAGGTCAACCAGGGTCACGATGTTGTAGCCGCCCTGCATGGTGCCGAGCAGTTCTACAGCGCGTTTCTTGTCGATCAGAGGGGAAGTGGCTTCGCCTTTGGCCAGGGCAGACAGGAAACCTGCCTTTACATAGGCCGCTTCGTCCACGCCAGGCGGAATGCGATTGGTGATCAGGTCAACGAGGAAAGCTTCTTCGCCAGCCGGGGGATTCTTCAGCAGCTCAACCAGGCCTGCAGTTTGTTCGGCGTTAAGCGGCTGGGGAACGATACCCAGTGCTGCACGCTCTTCGATATGTTTGCGGTAGGCTTCAAGCACAGTTATTACCCTCATCAGTGGTCCCAAATGGGTGTCCGGGACGCTCATCCCGAAATTGCCGTACTCATGCGCTGCGTGGCGTTGTGGGCCACTTAGCCAGAATTACCGACAATTCCTTACAGAAGCTGCTTTCAAAGTTTTACGCCTGCAGAACGGGGAGCTGATGAGGGTTGGCGTTGGGCTTTTCCCCGCTGGAAAAACCCTTCGCCAACACCGCTCTGAAGGAACGACTGTGCTCGTGACGCTTTGAAAACAGCTTCTAACGGACATTGGCGCCTTAAAAGGCTGGCTGATTCTACGGCAAAAAAAATTTAAAGGTAAGTTGGGCTCTCAACTTTGAGGGGTGATGAATGTTAGACAAAGGGCTAACATGCCCGCCTGTTCTGCTTTCCCGTGCTTTGTTGACCTATGCCCAATCAGACCATCAAGACCCCCTGCGTCGGCCTTTGCTCCACTGTTTACGGTGACTTGGTCTGCCGTGGCTGCAAGCGTTTCCACCATGAAGTGATCAACTGGAACGGTTACAACGAGGAGGAAAAACGCGCGGTATGGCTGCGGCTGGAGCAACTGTTGTCCCAGGTGATGGCCAGCAAACTGGAGGTTTTCGATCCCCAGCGCCTGCGTCTGCAACTGGAGCAGCGCAAGATTCGCTTCGTGCCGCATCAGTCGGAATATTGCTGGGCCTATCAGTTGATCGCCCGAGGCGCGCGGGTGATCAACAATCTGGAAGCCTACGGGATGGTGTTGATGCCGGAGTTTCGCGACTGGAACCTGCCGGAGCTGCGGGATGCGATTGATCGGGAGTTCTTTTTGCTCTCCGAGGCGCATTACCAGCGTTACATCGCGCCCGGGTTCCTCAAGGAAGCGTTCGGTGGTTAACCTTTAAAAGCTTCGCGGGCAAGCCTCGCTCCTACAGGTGAACACGTAACCCTGTAGGAGCGAGGCTTGCCCGCGAAGGCGCCCTGATGGGCACCGCAAATCTCAATGATGAGACACCATCTCTTCCAGATGATCCTCAATTTCCTGCGGCTTCAACACCAGCACATCGCTCTCCACCGCATCCAACACCACCTCCGCCGTATTGCCGATCAACGCGCCGGATATCCCGGACCGCGCCACCGTGCCAATCACGGTCACCGATGCGCCCAACGTGTGGGCCATGTACGGAATCAACACATCCGCCGGACCTTCCGCGATATGCAGGTGCTCATTGTCAATGTCGAACTCGGCTTGAAACGCTATGCACTGTTCGCGGTAACGCGCCTCGATGGTTTCGCTGAGCTGCAACGTAGGGTCCGCCGCCGACAGCATCGGTGAAGGATGAGCGCTGACCACATGCAGATGCGCCTTGGCCAGACTGGCGATGTCATAACCGTGATCGATGATGATGTTGTGCAGGTGACGGTGTTCGTCATCGGTATTGCCGACATCAATCGCCGCCAGGACCACACCGCCTGCCCAGGGTTTCGAGGTTTTCACCAGCAGCACCGGAGTCGGACAGTAACGCAGCAGTTTCCAGTCCGCCGGGGTCAGCAGGGCTTTTTTCAATGAGCTGTCGGGGTAATGCTGCTTGATCACCAGCCCGCAACCTTCGGCTTGCTGCACATCGACGATGGTTTCGTGCAGGCTTTCGTTCCACGCCTGCTCGGTGGTCACGCTGTAGCCATCCGCGAGCAGTGCTGCCTTGAGCACGCCAAGCATGCCGCTATGGTCATGCTTGCGGTCGCACACCAGCAGATGCAGATGAGCCTGGGTTACCCCGGCAATCAGCTTGGCCCGTTTGAGCGCCAGGCTTTCCGAGTGTTCGGGTTCGATGACCACCAGAATGCTGCGAATGGCTTGCATGATCGGGATCTCCAGAGGGAAAAAAAGCATGGCGTTGCACAACTATAGTTGCTGGTCGCGCATCCGGGACTTGATACATATCAACGGTCGTGGCTGGTGGTCTGGCGGCGGGCCGGTATAATCGGCGCCCTTCGTTTTGAACCTTTATGTCCGTGAGCCCCATGATCCTTCCCGAAATTCACGAGTTCCTCGGTTGTCGCACCCCGGACGGCTGGGTCCAGGCCGCACTGGCCGATCAGGAAACCTTGCTGATCGACCACAAGAACTGCGAATTCAAGGCGGCCAGCACGGCATTGAGCCTGATCGCCAAGTATCACTCCCACGTCGATCTGATCAACCTGATGTCGCGGCTCGCCCGGGAAGAGCTGGTGCACCACGAACAAGTCATGCGCCTGATGAAGAAGCGCAAGATCGAGCTGCGCCAGCTGTCGGCCGGGCGGTACGCCTCTGGCTTGCGCAAAGTAGTGCGCAGCCATGAACCGGTCAAGCTGGTCGATACCCTGGTAGTCGGTGCGTTTATCGAAGCCCGCAGCTGCGAGCGGTTCGAGGCGTTGGTGCCGCATCTGGACGAGGAACTGGGCAAGTTCTACTTCGGTCTGCTGAAAAGCGAGGCGCGGCACTTCCAGGGTTACCTGAAACTGGCCTACCAGTATGGTGACGCCAAGGACATCGCTCAGGTGATCGAGCGGGTCCGCGCTGCCGAGCAGGAACTGATCGAATCGCCGGACGTGGAATTCCGCTTTCACAGCGGTGTTCCAGCCGCCGCATAACCCGTAGGAGCACGGCTTGCCGGCGAAGGCGTCCTTGAGATCGCCTTCGCCGGCAAGCCGTGCTCCTACAGTTAGTTGCGATCTTTTGCAGCGCACTTGTTAAAAACTCTTAAGAGTATGAAAGATCATTGAAAACCGGCCCCAGAGGCCGGTTTTTGCTGCCTGCAATCGCCGCCCCGACGCTGATTGACGCCATAATGCCGCCCACTTCACACAAGAGTTGGCACGCGTTCGTTATGGATAACCTGGGTTTTGGCAAAGTTCTGCTGGTGGAAGACGACGAAAGGCTTGCCGGGCTGATCGCGCACTTCCTGTCCCAACATGGCTTTGAAGTGTTACAGGTGCATCGCGGCGACCTCGCGTTGGCCGCGTTCCTCGACTTCAAACCGAAAATCGTTGTACTCGACCTGATGCTGCCGGGCCAGAGTGGCCTGCACGTGTGTCGCGAAATTCGCAGCGTGTCCGATACGCCGATCGTCATCCTCACCGCCAAGGAAGACGACCTCGATCACATCCTCGGCCTGGAATCCGGCGCCGACGACTATGTGATCAAGCCGATCAAGCCGCCGGTATTGCTGGCCCGTCTGCGTGCGTTGCAACGCCGGCAAACGCCGGACAGCACAGTCTGCAGCTCGCTGGAATTCGGCCATCTGAGCATCGACCGCAGCTGTCGCGAAGTGCGCCTGGCGGGTGAGGGCATCGAGCTGACCACCATGGAATTCGAATTGCTGTGGTTGCTGGCCAGCGCGGCGGGCAAGATTTTGTCCCGCGACGATATCCTCAACCGCATGCGCGGGATCGCCTTCGACGGCCTCAACCGCAGCGTCGACGTCTACATCAGCAAGTTGCGCGGCAAGCTCAAGGACAACCCGCGTGAACCGGTGTGCATCAAGACCATCTGGGGCAAGGGTTACCTGTTCAATCCGTTCGCGTGGGAGCTGTAAATGCTGCGGTTATTTCTCGGTCTGTTTGTGATGATGACGGTTGGCCTGGTACTGGGGTTGCAAACTGTCGAGCGCACGTTCGATGCGCTGCTCGCAGGTCAAATGCAGAGCTACAACCGCGAGGCGGTGCGTGGTCAGGCCTGGTCGCTGGTGGAGCAGTTGCGCGGCCTGGACGGTCCGGCGCGGGAACGCCAATTGGAAACCGTGCGCCCTCACTACGGTTTGAGCTTGAGCCTGGTCGAAACGGATCAACTGGCCCTGACCGATCAGGAAAAAGCCGAGTTGGCCCAAGGCCTGCTGGTGCTGCGTGACAAGTACACGCAGTTCATCTCGCGCATTGACGACGGTTCGCAGTTGCTCAGCATCAAGCTGCCGGCCGAGCCGAGCCTGATGCCGTTCTACATTGCCGCGGCCTATTTGATGATCGCGGTGATGATCGGTTTCGTGTTGTTATTCTGGGTGCGCCCACACTGGCGAGATCTGGAGAAACTGCGCCTCGCCGCCGAACGCTTTGGCGACAACAACCTGTCGGCGCGAATCCAGCTGTCCAAGCGCTCGAACATTCGCGACTTGTCCGAGCATTTCAACCTGATGGCTGCGCGCATCGAAGGCCTGATCGCCAATCAGCGTGAGCTGACCAACGCGGTATCCCATGAATTGCGCACGCCGATTGCCCGGCTGTCGTTCGAACTCGATCAGCTCAAGCAACAATCCGATCCGAGCCAGCGTCGCGAACTGATTGCCGACATGTACGCCGACCTCGGCGAGTTGGAAGAAATGGTCTCGGAGCTGCTGACCTACGCCAGCCTTGAGCGCGGCGCTACGGTCATTACCCGGGAGAATATTCAGGCCAACAGTTGGCTCGACAGCGTGGTCGGCAGCGTGGCGCTGGAAGCCGAGGCGGCCGGGGTGCAACTGCTGATTGTCGAGTGTCGGGTCGATGAGGTGCGCATCGAGCCGCGCTTCATGGCGCGCGCGGTGATCAACCTGCTGCGCAATGCCATTCGCTATGCAGAAGAGCGAGTGGAAGTGTCGTTGGTGCGCACCGGGGATCATTACGAAGTCCAGGTCAACGACGACGGGCCGGGCGTGCCGGTGGACGGGCGGGAGAAAATCTTCGAACCGTTCTCGCGCCTGGACGCCAGTCGGGATCGCCGCACGGGTGGCTTCGGCCTGGGCCTGGCCTTGGTGCGGCGGGTGTCGCAGTCTCATGGCGGGCAAGTGCAAGTGGCGGATTCGCCGTGGGGCGGGGCGTCGTTTCGCATGACCTGGGTGCATCAGGATTAGATGTGTGTTGCTCTTGCGGACCCCTTCGCGGGCAAGTCGGATCGCCGCACCGCTCGCTCCTACAGGTTATCGGTGTTTTTATGATCGACGCATAACCCGTAGGAGCGAGGCTTGCCCGCGAAGGGGCCTTCAGCAACACCCTCAAATCAAAAGCTGTAAACGACCTGCCCAGCCACCGAAGTCTGCAAGCGACGCTCGACAATCGGACTGTCCGCCGCTTTACCACCCAGGTACTGCACCGCCAGCACCGTGGTAAAACTCCATTCATCGTTGATCGGCAGCGACCAGGTCAAATCCGCCCCCCGACTCACCAGGCCACCTTTGGTGTCATACGCCTTGAACTTGCTGCGCGATGCCTGAGCGCTGCTCACGCCATACCAGGTGCGCATGTAATTGCTGTCGCCGAACTGACTGTTCAGGCTGCCGACGACCTTGCCGTAGTCACCTTCATAAAACGGCGCGCTGATGCTCAGTTTCAATCGGTTCCAGGCTGAGCCGGTGTCGTGTTCGTCCTCGTCTTCTTCAAGCGCATGTTCATAACTGGCGCCGAGAATGATCGGCCCCATGTGATAGGTCCCGTCCAGCCCCAGCAAGGGGCGCGACTTGATCGAGCCCATACCGTTGAGCTCATCCGAGCCCTTGAAACCGCTTTTACGGTCCTTGCGCACATCACTTGCGCCGACGTAGACGCTGAGGCCGAAGTCGTCTTCATCAAACGCCCAGCCAAGACCCTTTTGCGTGTCGAGAAAGAAACCATAAGGGCTGACGATTTCGCCGCCCAGCAACGGCGCGACTACGCGTTCATCACTGCCGCTGTAACGCGGCGCACTGGCAGCGCCGGCGCGCAGGCTGTAGTGCCAGTCTTCGGCATACAAGGAGGTGGAGGGGAGGAGCAGGCAAAAAGAGGTCAACGGCAAATACAGCGAACGAAACATGGGAGCACCCTGGGAGATAGTGGATGCGCCCATGCTAGGCGGGTGCCGCCCGGCAATCTTTGGCAGCTTTGTCGCAAAACTGTCAAAGACTGTGAACGGGGTTGGCGAGCGGTGAGTCGCCTGTGGCGAGGGCGTAAATCCCTCGCCACAGAATCAGCTTAGAAGTCCCACTTGGTGGTCAGCATCAGGTTGCGCGGCTCGCCGTAGAACGTGGTGTCGAAGTTGCCCAGGCCGGTCAGGTACTTCTTGTCGAAGATGTTGTTGGCGTTGGCGGTGAAGCTCAGGTGCTCGTTGTACTGGTAACGGGTCATCAGGTCCACGAGGGTGTAGCCGCCCTGTTTGATCCAGGTGTAGTCGCCAGCGGGAGCGCTGTAGATTTTGCCGTAGAAAGCGCTCTGCCAGCTGATGCCGCCGCCAACGGTCACTTTGTCCAGGGCGCCAGGCAGGCGGTAGGTGGTGAACGTGCGCACAACGTGCTCGGGTTTGCTGGTGGACAGCGGGTAACCGAAGATCCGCTGCTCGTCTTTGTCACGGGTGCGTGCGTAGGTGTAACCGGCCATCAGGTTCCAGCCATCGGCCAGTTCGCCGGCCAGTTCCAGTTCCACACCTTTGGTGGTGGTACCGTCGACGGCTTTGTAGATGCCTTCGTTGGTGATTGCGTTGGTGCCGGTCTGCTCGGCGACGCCGTCCTGCTCGATACGGAACAACGCCAGGCTGGCATTCAGCCGGCCATCGAGGTAAGCGGCTTTCAGACCGGTTTCGTAGCTGACGCCTTCAACCGGTGCCAGGGTCATGCCACTGGCATCCTTGTTGGTCTGTGGCTGATAGATCGAGGTGTAGCTGGCGTATACCGAGTACACGTCGTTCAGGTCATAGACCACGCCGGCGTAAGGCGTGACGACGCCGTGTTCCTTGTAGCTCGCGTGGGTGTCGTCCAGCGGTGAGTCCACGTTGTAGCGGTAATCTTCGTTGTACTTGAAGGTGCTCAGGCGGCTGCCGAGGATGACCGACAGGTCATCGGTCGGGCGCAGGCGAGTGGCGAGGTACACACCGTTCTGGCTCTGGGTGCGTTCGTATTTACCGTTGGCCGGGAACTCCTGTTTCGGCAGATGGCCGTCCCAGTCGTAGATGCTCCCCGGGACCATTTCGAAGGCGCTGGTGTCGTAGGTGGAACCGGTCTGGCGGGAGTGGGACGTCATGACGCCGGCCACCAGGTCATGCTCGCGACCGCCCAGTGAGAAGGGGCCGGAGACGTTCACGTCGGCGGTGTCCTGCACGCGATGACCTTCCCAGCGACCCCAGAAGAGGAACATGCCGTCGCCGGTATCGCGGTTCGGGTTGCCACCGCTGGCCGAGGCCAGTTGGGTGTCGTGTTCGGTGGTTTTCTCGCTGAGGCTGGCCTTGAATTTCCAGTCGTTGGCCAGCGCTTGTTCCAGCGAGGCAAAGTATGTGATTTCGTCGAAATCGCGGCGGCTCCAGTCGGCCGCCGGGTTGAAGCTGCGGGAGAAGTCGGTACGGCCGCCGTCGGAGAAATACGTCGGGTTGCCGGTCCAGGAACTGCCGCGAGGTGTGGCGCTGGACTTGTCGATGCCGAATGTCAGCAGGGTATCGTCGGTCAGGTCGGCTTCGAGGATGCCGTAGTACAGGTCTTTCTTCTGGCTGTAGTGGTCAATGTAGGAATCCTTGTCCTGGTACACGCCGACAAAGCGCCCGCGCACGTTGCCCGAGTCAGTCAGCGAACCGGAAATATCGCCGGAGGTGCGGTAATTGTCCCAGGAACCGGCGGTGCCGCTGATCGAGGCCTTGAACTCTTTGGTCGGCTTCTTGCGGATCAGGTTGACGGTGGCGGACGGGTCGCCAGCGCCGGTCATCAGGCCGGTCGCGCCCTTGACGACCTCGATGCGGTCAAGGCTGGCCGAGTCGTCGCTGTTGTTCGGGTTTTCCCCATAAACACCGTCGTACGGCTGGTTGACCCCGTCGTACTGGAAGTTGGTGATGGCAAAGCCGCGGGCGGAAAACTCGGTACGGTCGCTGTCGTATTTCTGCGTCGAAACACCGGGGGTGTTACGCAACGCATCGCTGATGCTTTGCACACCGCGATCGTCCATTTGCTGGCGGGTAATCACCGTGACCGATTGCGGTGTTTCACGCAGCGATAACGGCAGGCCGGTGGCCGAAGACGTTGAGCCGGTGGTGTAGGAATGGGTGTCCTCGGTGGTCGCGCCCAAGGCGACACCATTGATGTTCGTCGCACCCAGTTGCAGCGCGCCATCGTCCTTGGCTGCCGTTTTGCCGGTGGCCGTT
This sequence comes from Pseudomonas sp. BF-R-01, assembly GCF_019946615.1. NCBI lineage: Bacteria > Pseudomonadati > Pseudomonadota > Gammaproteobacteria > Pseudomonadales > Pseudomonadaceae > Pseudomonas > Pseudomonas sp. BF-R-01. Next base: position 57,550 of record NZ_JAGYFX010000026.1, on the reverse strand, counting down.
TCGGCGGCGTGGGCGGTGGAGGCAAGGCTCAGCAGAGCGGCCGGAAGGGCCAGTGCCAAGGGGCACAGGGCAAAACGAAAACGCGCAGCAATTGGGTGCGACATGGAGATCCCTTTGTATCGAATCGATCGGTAAGTGAAAGGCTTCTGAGGGTTAACCGAACGAAAAACGCAAAGGGGAACTGCCGTGTGAAAAAAATCCAGGTTTTGATTAGTGAGCCAGACCCAGTCGCTCGTGCCACTGTGCGATGGACTCCTCGGGCCAGATCTCGCACTGCCGATCACCGGCATGCGCCGCAACCTCCACCCACGGCGCTTTCGAATTGAGCATCACGTGCGTGTACTCGGGTGGCACCGGCAACGCCGTATCAATGGCCGAGGCGAACGGGTGAATCAGTTCCGGCCATTCAGGGCTGAACAGCCACAAGCCCGAGCCACACACCGAGCAGAAGTGCCGCTCTGCCGTGCTGCGGTGTGCGCGTTTGGCATCTTCGTCCTTGAGTCGTGCGTGATAGATCGCGATGGATTTGCGACCGCGCACCTTGAGGCTGGCGGCATCGCCCGCGATGTTGACCGAGTAACCGCCACCGCCCTGGGTCTTGCGGCAGATCGAGCAATAGCAACGTTGGTAAGGGTAGGGGTGGGCGCTGGTCAGACTGAACGACACGGCACCGCAGTGGCAGGAGCCTTCGAGTCGCATGGCAGAACCTCCAAATGATTGGCTGTTACTTCCCTGACCGCCCCGAAAACCGGTGGTTCATTGCTGGATCGGCACCAGGATCGCATCGCCGGTTGCCACCAGCTTCAACTGATCCCCTGTTTGTGCGAACAGTTCGGCACGGGCAAACACCTGCTTCTTGCCAGACTTCACCACCTGGCCGCGCGCAATGAACACTTCACCGACGGCGGGTGCAAGGCAATTCACCGAAAAATGCGATGCCAGGACATTGCCAGCGACCGTTCCGGCCGCAAACCCACAGGCGGTATCGAGCAGCGCGCCAATCAGGCCGGCATGCAGAAAACCTGCGTATTGCGCCATATCCGCCTCGCGAAAAGCCATGGTCAGTTCCACCTCGCCCGGCTCGGTGCGAGTGACCTCGAAACCGGCCCAGCGGTTGAAGGCGGACGTTGAGTTGATCTTTTTGAGTGCATCAAGCATGGCGAATCCCTCCGGTTGAGGCATCAACATGCGCCGGGTTCTGGGGGATGTCATGGTGGATAAAGAAGGGTGATGGGCGGGTGGCTTGGTGGTGAATATTCTGGCCTTATCGCTAGCAGGCTAGCTCCCACATTGGATCTCCAGTGTTCATGAGACCACTGTGGGAGCTAGCCTGCTGGCGATAAACGAAAACACGGTCCCACTGGACGCCCACCGCCCGCCAAGTCAGCATGAGCACCTCGAATCGGGAACCGACCCATGCGACGACTACCTTCCCTTGCAGCCCTCAAAACCTTCGAATGCGCCGCTCGCCACGCCCACTTCGGCCGGGCCGCCGCAGAGCTGTGCGTCACCGACAGCGCCGTCAGCCATCAGATCCGCCAGCTCGAAGAGCAACTGGGCGTGTCGCTGTTCATCCGCGAAGGCCGGCAAATCCGTCCGACCATGGCCGCCGGGCGCCTGATGCAAAGCCTGCAGCAAGCCTTCGAACTGATTGGTGAAGCCTGCGATGAACTGCGCGATCCGTCGTCGCTGGCGGTGTTGCGCCTGGCGGTGACGGCCGAGCTGGCGCAAAAGTGGTTGATGCGTCGCCTCACGGATTTCTACGCGCGCTATCCGCACATCACCTTGCACCTCTACGAACAACCAATCGATGCCACCGCGCCGGGGGAAGACATCGATCTGGCCATCACCTACGGCACCGGCCCGGTGGACAGCAGCGCGTACTTCGTTCGGCCATTGCCGGCATTGCAGTTCTTCCCGGTGTGCAGCCCCGGCCTGTTCAACCAGGGCGCCCTGAAAACCCCGAAGGACCTGGCGCGCCACTGCCTGCTGCACGACGATCAGGACGGCAAGACCTGGACCGCCTGGCTCACCAGTCATGCCGGCGATCTACGCCCCGACCGACAGTTGTATTTCGCCCATGCCGGCCTCGCGCTGGAAGCCGCGGCCCAAGGACAGGGCGTGGCCATGGGCGATAACCTCACGGCGCAGGAAGACTTGCTCAGCGGTCGACTGGTCCGGCCGTTTACCTCAAGCATGACTGCGCTGGGCCAATACGCGCTGGTGTGTGAACGAGTGCGCCTGGAGCGTCCGGCTGTGGCGCAGATGCTTGAATGGTTCAACGATCAGCTGATCGATTGATGAGTTGAATTCAACTATTCCGAAATAATCATCGTTGGTGAGGAGGGCGCCGACGACCTTAGCCTGTGGTCATTCCAATCCCCGTCAACGAGGTTTGACCATGGCACGTTCGCTCGACACCACCCCAAAACAAGACGGCTTCCGCCTGCCCGGCGAATTCGAAACCAAGGCCGGTTGCTGGCTCGGCTGGCCGGAGCGCACCGATGTCTGGCGCAACGGGGCCAAGCCGGCGCAGAAAGTCTGGGTGCAGATCGTCACCGCCATCTCTCAAAGTGAACCGGTCACCGTGTGTGCCTCCGCCGCGCAATTCGCCACGGCGCGCCGTCAGTTGCCGCCGCAAGTTCGCGTGGTGGAAATGACCTGCAACGACACCTGGTTCCGGGACAGCGGTCCGTGCTTTGTGGTGAATGACGCCAGCGGCGAAGTACGCGGCGTCGACTTCGAATTCAACGCGTACGGCGGCCTCGATGGCGGCTTGTATTACCCGTGGGACAAGGACGACCAGATCGCCAGCAAGATCCTCGAAATCGAACGTTTCGACCGCTACCGCGCACCGCTGATCGCCGAACTCGGCGGCATCCAGAGTGACGGCCAGGGCAGCATCCTCACCACCGAACAATGCCTGCTCAACCGCAATCGCAACCAGCACCTGGGCAAGGAAGAAGTCACCCGGCGGCTGACGGACTACCTCGGCGCCGAGCAAGTCATCTGGCTGCCGCGCGGTTGCAAGTTCGACGAAACCGACGGTCACGTCGACGACCTCGCGTGCTTCGTGCGTCCCGGTGAAGTGGTGCTGCAATGGACCGACAACCGCGATGACCCGCAATGGGAAATCTATCAGGAAGCCTACGACGTCCTTCGCAGCACCCGTGACAGCCGTGGCCGCGAGTTGATCGTACACAAACTGCCACAACCCGACGTGCTGGAATGGACTGCAGAAGAAGCCGAAGGTCTGGACCAGCAAGACAGCACCCACGCCCGTCAGGCCGGCACCAAAATCTGCGCGTCGTATATCAACTACTACGCCGGCAACACCTCGATCGTGGTGCCGTTGTTTGGTGATCGTAACGATCAGGTGGCACTGGCGACACTGGCTGAGCTGTTCCCGCAGCACAAGATCGTCGGCATCGAAAACTCCAGGGAAATCCTGCTCGGCGGCGGTAACGTCGCGTGCATCACCATGCCTCAATACGCTGGTAAAGGAGTGTGATCATGGGCCTGCACAAACTGACTCAAGCGTTATTGCTGGTGCTTGCACCCTTGTGTGTGCAGGCTGCCGACAGCGCCAGACCGGTGGTGAACCTGTACATCTGGGGCGAATACCTGGCCCCGGATACCCTGACCAATTTCGAGAAAAAGACCGGCATCCATGTGATCGCCGATCATTTTGATTCCCTGGAAACCGTCGAGACCAAACTGCTCACCGGTCGCAGTGGTTATGACCTGGTGCTGACGGCGGGGCAGCATTTGTCCAGAGCGATCCAGAGCGGTGCCATTCAAACCTTGAACCTGCAACGGTTGCCCCACTTTGCCGGCGTCGGTGAAGAGTTCCGCCAGCACATGGCGGTGTTCGATCCGGGCAATCGTTACGCCGGGATTTATGCCTGGGGCACGACCGGTGTGGGTTATCAGGAAGAGGCCGTCAAAAAGCGCCTGCCGGAGGCGCCAACGGACAGTTGGGCAATGCTGTTCGATCCGGCGGTGGTCTCGAAATTTTCCGATTGCGGCGTGAGTTTGCTCAACGATCCCAACGAGGTGTTCGCCGCGGTGATGAAGTACATGGGGCTGGACATCAACCGCCAGAACCTCGATGACCTGAAGCTGGCCGAGCAGCAACTGACGAAGATCCGGCCGTACATCCGTTACTTCGACAATGACCTGAACATCAGCGACCTGGCCAATGGCAACACCTGCGTGGCGATGTCGTGGAATGGCAACGTGGCCATTGCGGCGGGCCAGGCAGAAGCCGCGAAAAAACCGTTCACGTTGACCTACCGGATACCGAAGGAGGGCACGTTGATCTGGTTCGACGCCATGGTCATTCCCAAGGATGCGCCGCATCCCGAGGCCGGGCTGGCGTTGATGGATTACCTCATGACGCCGCAAGTGATTGCGCCAATCACCGACACCATTCACTACGCCAATGCGATCACGGCGGCGGATGACTTGATCGCCCCGGCGATTCGTAATGATCCGGGGACGTATCCGTCGGCGCAGGTGCGGGCTTCGTTGTATAGCAAGAATGACAATGGCAAGGCGTTCAACCGGGCGTTGATTCGGGCGTTCAGTCGGTTGAAATCGGGGTTGTGACTGGATTTGAGTGATGTGTTGAATGGGCTGGCGCCATCGCGAGCAGGCTCGCTCCCACAGGGGATCTCCAGCGTTCACAAAATCCCTGTAGGAGCGAGGCCGGCTTGGCGGCAAAGAACGATAATGCGGACTATTTGGCTGGCACCCGCCACAAATACCAGGACGCTACCGTCCGGTAAGGGCTCCACTTCAAGCCGATCTCGACCATCTGTTTGCGCGTCGGCTGCACCTCCAGGCCCTTCAACCGCCGATAGCCCTCACGCACCCCAAAGTCATCCGCCGGCAGGATGTCCGGGCGCTCCAGGCTGTAGATCAGCAGCATCTCCACGGTCCAGCGCCCAACGCCGCGCAGGGTAATCAACTGCTCGATCAACGCCTCATCGTCCATGGCCAGCGCCGTTGCATAGTCCGGCACCACGCCGTCCAGCGCTGCTTGAGCGATGCCCTGAATGGTCGCGATTTTGCCGGCGGAAAAGCCGCAACTGCGCAGTTGATCAAACCCGCTCCCCAGAATCTGTTCGGGCCGCGGAAACGAGGCCGAAGGAAACAACGCCAGCAGCCGCCCGACAATCGCATCACCGGCCCTGGCGTGCAGTTGCTGATAGGCAATTGCCCGCACCAGCGACTCATACGGGTCGCGAGCCGCATGAGGCTGATGCAGGCAAGGGCCGATGGTCGCGATATGGCGCGCCCAATCGTCGTCAATGGACGCCAGAAAACGGGTCGCGGGCTGATAGGGATCGGGCATGAGGATCAAGTGTTTCCGCCGGATTTCAGCAGGGCGTTCACTTCCCCGTACGTGAAGGCCTTGAGCTGGCTGCTGTCGAGTTTGCCGGTCTCCAGAAACCCCTTGGCCAGTCCGGCCATGGCGCCGTACAGAAACTCGGCGATTGCGGAACCCGCGCTCAAACGCCGCACACCCAGCGCTTTCAACGTCTCTGGGGCGGGTAACCCCGGCAACGCGAGTACGTTCACCGGCAGCGTGGTGCCACGGCACAGCGCGGCAATCTCGTACTCCGCCGAAACACCTGCCGCGAACAGTCCGTCCGCCCCGGCCGCTTGATACAGCGCGGCGCGTTTGAGTGTTTCCGCTACGCGGTCTTCGGCCGGCACCAAGGCCTTGAGGTACACGTCGGTGCGGGCGTTGATGAACAACTTCACCTGACGACGCTCCGCAACCTGGCGTGCGATGGAAATCTTGTGCGCCAGCAGCTCGGGCGGCGAAGCACCGTCCTCGATGTTGATTCCGACAGCGCCAGCGGCGAGCACCGCCTCAACCACTTCGGCGACCCGTGCCACGTCATCGGAATAGCCGGCTTCGATGTCCACGGTCAACGGCAGCGAAATCACGCGGGCAATGGCCTCGACGCTCGATACCAGGCGTTCGAGCGGCAGGGTGTTGCCGTCTGCGTAACCGTGCGCCCAGGCGACGGCGGCGCTGCTGGTGGCTACGGCTTTGCAGCCCAGTTGTTCAACGATGCGGGCCCCGGCGGCATCGGCAACGTTGGTGAGAATCAGCAGGCCGTCCTGATGCAGCCTGTGGAATGAGTGGTCGAGCGTATCCATCGATTTCCTTCCTTATGAAAACACCGATTGATCAGAATGCGAGTTGATGGGTGATCTGCACCGCCGCTTTTTCCAGCCTGAGCAGAAACGCCTTGCGCGGTTGTCCTCCACCATAGCCCGTCAGCGAGCCATCTGCACCGATCACCCGGTGGCAGGGCAAGACAATCGAAAGGCGGTTGTGCCCGTTGGCCAGGCCCACGGCGCGACTGGCGCCGGGCTTGCCCAGCCGCGCGGCGATGGTGCCGTAGGTGCTGGTCTGTCCGTAAGGGATTTTCGCCAGTTCGGCCCAGACTTGCCGCGAGAATTCGCTACCGGGCAAGTGCAGGGGCACCTTGAATTCGGTCAGTTTGCCGGCGAAATAGTGCGCCAGCTCGTCTTCGATTTGCTGAAGGTGGGCGTTGTGACCGGGCGCCACCGCGTAGCCATAACGGTTCTGCAACGCCTCGACTTCGCGGGTCAGCGCCGGCCGATCCAGAAACTCCAGCAGCACCAGCCCACGCCGTTCGGCCATGGCGATCATCGGCCCCAGCGGGGTGGTCAGGCGTGTGAACAACAGTGGTTCGCTGTGGGCCGCGCGGCCGGGCGTGATGTGAAAGGATTTTTGAAACGCATCGCGAAATCCACTCAGCGATTCGTATCCCGAATCGAACGCCGCGCTGTCAATGGAATCGCCTTGTCTGATCCCGCCCAGCGCCATGCCGAGGCGCCGGGTACGCAACCATGCATGAAAGGTCATGCCGAAATGCTGTTTGAACCAGCGGCGCAGTTTCAGCGGCTCAATGCCCTCGGCCAGCAGTTGCACATCGGTCCAGCGCCGTTCGGGGTCGGCGTCCACCGACTTGAGCAGCCTTTGCACCCAGTCCGGGGCAATGGCGGCAGCGTCCAGCGGTTTGCATCGCAGGCAGGCTCGATAACCGGCGGACAGGCACTCATCCGCATGGGCAAAGAACTCGACATTCTCCGGTTTTGGCTTGCGCGCCGTGCAGCTGGGGCGGCAAAAGATCCCGGTGGTTTTGACCGCGGTAAAAAACACTCCCTCGTACGCGGTGTCGCGTTCGAGCATGGCGCGGACCATCTCGGCGTGGGGAGGGAGCAAAGTGTCTTGTAAGTTCATGGCATGAGCATAAGACGCGGCGCTCGGCACCTCCACCGGAAAATCGACAGGGAATTCCAGTGAGCAGTCGGGCTCTACGTGTTATCGATTTCGGATTTGTTCTTCTGACGGTCGGTTAGCACCTGGGTAACGATGATTCCCCATATGACCGCTAATAAAAGATTGAACGTGATGAGCCTGAACACTGCAAAAAAAGCTCCGTATATCGCCATGGTCAGGATAGCCATACGTATGAGTGTCCAGTGAATGGGCTCTGATCTGATCGATGACAGTCTGAAAATGACAGGGCCAAAAAGTAAGGCCGAATACACTAACAAGCCGCTTAATCCCCCGACCATCAACATATAAAATGGCCAGTTGTGCACGTAGGCCACTTGTTTGGCTTCCGAAACGTTGTCAGAGGTCTCCCAGCGCATTTCGTGTTTGACTCCCAATCCATTGCCCATTATCGGGTGAGGCACAAACATTTTCCAGGCGATTTTATATTCATCCATGCGTGCAGAGATATTGAAGTCTTTTGTTGTTTTATTGTCTGAAAATACTTCCGGTTGAATGGGGCGATAGTTGTCGGGTGCGGGCGGTGCTTCAAATGTGCTGGTGTCGTTCGGTGTTGTCTCTGTCGATATGTTTTGTTCGAGGGTGGAAAGTGCTGTTGTCGAAATAAGTGCATCGGGCGAGACAATAGTGTCAACAGGCGTGATGTTGAGTGCTGAGGTTGGCAGGGCGATCAATTGGCTCATTCGGCCAATCCAGATATCCTGAATGCCCGTAGAGTAAATGAATATCAAGCCCGCCGCGCCGAGCGCCGTGAGGGTTGTAATAAATTTCGGCAGCACCTCTTTGCGGTAAACGATGAGGTAAACCAGGAATATAAACATCGCCAGTAACGAGCTCAGTAACATGCTTCTGGTAAACGTGATAAGTATTGCGATCATGCAGGACAGGGCCATCAGCAAACCTGTCGTCGCTGCGGCCTTTGGCTGCGCCAATGAGGCCAGGGTTACACCGATGACGAGCCCGACAGGCAGGAGGGCGTCCGTGGCCTGTGCGATCGACATGGTTATTCTGTCGCGCATGGGGCCAATGGCATCGGCGTATTCACTTGCAACGGCTTCCGGGATTCTGAGCGCCTGGTCATCGACCGAAAGAAGCCAATAAGGCCGCCATAAGTCGTTGTGAAAATAATAAAAAATAATAAAACCCGCGAGCATGAATATTGACGTTGCGATTGAAATTCCAATCCAGCGAATCCGGTTGCCGTCCTTGCCTATCAATACCGCGACAGGTAAAAAATTCAACATGAAAAGAAAAGGAATAATTCCTCTGGTCCAGTCCCTGAGCGGGATGTTGTTGTTCAGCGCAACTGTCAGATTTATCGTTATTGCAGTCGAGACTGCCAGTATTGTAAGTCCCCAAAGTTTTAAGTGAGGGCGAGCGGCGGGGGAGCGCAGGCACTCAATAAAAGTGCCTGTCGTAATGACAACCAAAAGAACTGCAAATGAAAATTCTTGTAAGCCAACTGTGGCGGGGGCCGGAGGTAACGCAAGTGCCAGCGGGAATAGTGTCAGCATTCCTAGCCATGGCGAAAAAACCGCTATGATGATAGCGGAGGCCATGCCGGCAGTAGCCATAAAAAGAATAGTGTCGTTTTCTTGTGTCAGGCCAATAGCAGTCAGCGCTGCAATAATGATTGCAGCGCTATTTTTAATGCGGATCATAGTGTTCAATACCATGAGTCACTCTCCCTCAGGAGAGCGTCTTTAGGATGGCTTGAAGCGGTTGGATATGACCAAGTCGCTCCTGTCCATGATTCAACTTGCAACGAGCCAGTCGATGCGATTAATTCAGCCGGTCAGCACAATTGAATTGCACATTCATACGTGCTGTCAGCCCTGTGCTTATGAATCGGACATTGACCAACGACTGGGCAGGCGTCTCTGTTATCCGGCACGCTGAATAAATCATGAGGTGTCCTTTCAGGCATTCTTGGGAGCCCGGGAATCAGGGCGCGGGCAGAAGAAGATACCGACACACTCAGTTGCTGAATGTAGGAAAGTTCCTGAAATGGGTACTCCGCTTTCCCTGTATCAAGCGCCAGCATCTGAAGCTGCGGAGCAGGCATCAAAACCCTGGGCAGGTGGTAAGCGGAGGAGGAGCGAGGCGAGGGGGGAGACACTACTATCGCGGCCCGGCGACGCCCAGGATTAAGGGCGTCGCGGTTTTCAATGCCGTGGACTCGAAAAACGGTGACCTGACCGCTTTTTTACAAAGCCACCTCTTCCTTGATAGAGGACTGGCTTTTGCGGCGATCGGCAAGTATCTGGGCAAATATGAGTCCCCAGATAACGGAAATCAAAAGATTGAAGGTGATGAGCCGGAAGACAGCGAAGAAAGCACCATAGACAGTCATGGTCAGTACGGCCGCACGGATAATGGTCCAGTGCGTCGACTCAGACTTGACCCAGGACAACCTGAAAAACAGCGGCCCGATCAGGACGACCGAATAAACAAGGAAGCCAGCGATGCCGCCGACCATCAAAATATAAAAAACCCAGTTGTGCACATAAGCAACCCATTTGGTTTGCCGCTCATTCTCAACGGTCTCCCACTGCATTTCGTGCTTGATACCCAGGCCGTTGCCTAATACGGGATGGCTGACAAACATGTTCCAGGCAATTTTGTACTCTACCAGCCTGGACGAAACGTTAAAGTCCAGTTTTTCTTTCAAGACAGGGTCTTTACTGTAGAACTCCTTCAGGTTGCCAGTTTTTATTTCTGTCAGTTGGTTCATTCGCCCAATCCATATGTCTTGCATGCCAGTGGCGAAGATGAAGACCACGCCAGCTACGCCTAACGCTGCTCCAATTTTCACGACTTTAAGCCGCATTTCCTTGCGGAACATGAATATAAAAGCGGTAAACACAAATGCGATGAGCAGCGAACTCATCAACATGCTTCGGGTGAAGGTGATCAGTACGGCGAACAGGCAGGTCAAGGCCATCAAAAAACCGATTGCGACGACACTTTTGCGGCGAGCCAGGGTCGCCAGGACGACGCCCAACACGACCCCGACGGGCAACAAGGCATCCGTTGCCTGCGCCACCACCATTGTCACCCTGTCGCGCATCGGGCCAAGGGCGTCGGAATATTGCAGGGCAGCAGTTTCGGACATTCTGACGACCTTGTCGTCTACCATCACAAGCCAGTAGGGCAGCCAGATGTCGTAGTAAAAATAGTAAAAAATAATATAACCGGAGAACAGGAATATGAGTGTGGCAATGGACCCGCCGAGCCAACGTATCCTGCTCTCATCGTTGCCTACGAGTATCGCGACAGACAAAAAGTTATAAATGAAGAGAAACGGAATTGCGCCGCGCACCCAGTCGACCAACGGCACGCCGTTTTTTACCGCGACGAACAGGTTGACTGCCAATACAAACAATCCGATAAGTAATGCCAGGCCGAAATACTTGAGTGCCGCCTTGTTCGCGGATCGTGAAAGTTTTACCAGTACTCCCACAAAGATGACGCCCATTAGCAGGGCGAACGAAAGTTCGGTGATTCCGATGGTGGCAGGTGCCGGGGGCAGAGAGAACAGCAGGGGGAATAACGCGAGCATTCCCAGCCAGGGCGAAAACGCCGCCAGGATGATGAGTGAGCAAATACCGGCGACACCCAGATAAAAAACAAAACCGTGTTCTTGTATCAGACAAATAGCGGTAAGCGCTGCAAGTGCAATTGTTGCGCTATTTTTATTAAAAATCATGTTTATTACCTTGATTACTTCCGTGTTAGTAAGGGGGGGCACCTTGAGCGAGGGCCTCAGCAACTGACCTTTTCAGTTCGGCCTGGTTCCATCGACTCAAAGCGAGAGCCCGTCAAAACGATAATGCAGCTGGTTAACCTGGCATTGACAAAGTTCCGGAATTGCGCTGTTGGCGGCCAAGTTGCCGTTAAATCACCCGCCGACAGGCTAGACTCGGTGGGGGCTGGCGCTATGACCATAGGTCGGATCAATTCTGAAATATTTTGAAGTGAGCATTCTAGTCAGTGTGCTGATGTAACGCGAGGGGTGTCATGGCTATTCGGGACGGGAGGTCAGACTCGCAGTCCTTGTTCGGCTTTGGAAGTGCTCGGTTTGAAGCCGTGACGAAGGACGTTACCGGGAGCTTGAATGCCTGGATGCGCGATGGACCTGAAATGAATGAATCCGTTTTTCGAGTGTTCGCTGTCGGCCTGGAGCAGACAAATCAGCAGGCGTGAAACACTTCAACCACGGCGTGCCATCAGCAACACCGAAGCCGCCGCCGACAACAACCCCGCACAGCAGCGATTGAAAATCTGCTTGCCCCGAGGTTTCGCAAACCAGCGACGCATGTGCAGGCCCATGTAGGCGTAGGCGCCGATGGCGATCCATTCCAGGATCAGGAACAGCGCACCCAGCACTGCGAATTGCGGCGTCACGGCCTGGTTCGGGTCGACAAACTGCGGTAGGAATGCAGTGAAAATCAGGATCGCCTTCGGGTTGCCGGCTGCCACCAGGAACTCCTGTCGCGCCAATGTCAGCATCCCCGCCGGCGCGCCAGTCACAACGTTTTCAGCCCCCGGATCCGCGCGCCACAATTGCCAAGCGAGGTAGAACAGGTACGCCGCGCCGACAATCTTGATCCCGTAGAACAACAATTCCGACGTTTGCAACACCACCGCCAGACCCGCCGAGGCGAGGGCGATCATCCCGGCGAATGCCAGCAGTCGACCGATCCCGGCCACACACGCGGTGCGGTAACCGTAACGCGTCGAATTGCTGACCGACAGCAGGTTGTTCGGACCCGGTGCCATGTTCAGGGCGAAGCAGGCCGGGAGAAAAAGGGACAAGGTGGCGAGGTCCATGATCGGCTCCAGAAGCGAGAGCGATATTTTTATCACAGGTGCCGTGCGGCCCAACCCATACAGTGGCGAACGGCACGTCCCGTACAATCGCTTACTTCGCGAACTTCTTCGCCCCCGCCACACATAGAATCACCGCCACGGTCACCGCCAGCATGCCGATGCTGACCTGCTCGTGAAGCAAGGTCGCCGCCAGCGCCAGGCCAAAAAACGGCTGCAAGAGTTGAAGCTGTCCGACCGCGGCAATCCCGCCCTGAGCCAGCCCGCGATACCAGAAAACGAAGCCGATCAGCATGCTGAACAGCGACACGTAACCCAGGCTGAACCAGGCCGGTGTGCTGATCCCGGAGAACGATGCGGGGGCGAGCCACCAGGTCAACAGCGCCATCACCGGCAGCGACAGCACCAGCGCCCAGCAAATCACCTGCCAGCCGCCCAGTGTTCTGGACAGTTTCGCCCCTTCGGCATAACCCAGACCGCACGCGAGGATGGCCAGCAGCATCAGGATGTCGCCTTCAGGTGAGGCGGTCAGGCCTTGTGAGGCAGCAAATCCCACCACCAGCAGGCTGCCCAGCACCGAGAAAAACCAGAATACCGGCCGCGGCCGCTCACCACCGCGGATCACGCCGAACACGGCGGTCGCGAGCGGCAGCAAGCCGACGAAGACGATGGAGTGCGCCGACGTCACGTATTGCAACGCCAGCGCCGTCAACAGTGGAAAGCCGACCACCACGCCCATGGCCACGATGAACAGCGGCAGCAGTTGGCTCTTTGCAGGGCGCTTTTCCTTGAACAGCCACAGCATGCATAGCGCCAGTACGCCGGCGATGGTTGCACGGGCGACGGTCAGGAAAACCGGGTCGAATTCCAGCACTGCCACTCGCGTGGCCGGCAGCGAGCCGCTGAAGATCACTACGCCGATCAACCCGTTGATCCACCCGCTGGTGGTCTTTTCCCGGGGCTCGATATGCAGGTTCGATACGCGTTCCATTGAGGTCACACTCGATGATTGTTTTCGCGGCGGGTTGCCTTGAGCGCATCGTATGGCTGACTATAAAGACAATCAAAAAATTGTCATGGATACATCTCGAGATGCCGCGCTCCCGATACAAGTCGCTGGTTGATTCCTTTGCCACTGATATCCGTTGCGGACGTTTGCCGCCGGGCACTCGCTTGCCCACGCACCGCCAGTTGGCCGAGTCAGAAGGGCTGGCCCTGGTCACGGCCAGCCGGGTGTATGCAGAGCTTGAGGCGATGGGGCTGGTGAGTGGGGAAACCGGGCGGGGCACGTTCGTTCGGGAAACGTCGTTGCCGCCCGGCCATGGCGTTGATCAACCCGAAGTGGCCGCGGGCGTGATGGACCTGAATTTCAACTACCCCTCATTGCCCGGCCAGGCCGATCTGTTGCGCAACGCCTTGCGTCAGCTCGCGTTGTCCGGCGATCTGGAATCCCATCTGCGCTACCAGCCGCATGGCGGGCGCCTGCATGAGCGCGCGTCGGTCGCCAGCCATTTGCGCACGCGAGGGCTGAGCGTAGAGGCCGGGCAGGTATTGATCGTCAGCGGTGCCCAGCATGGTTTGGCGGTGACGATGATGGCGCTGCTGAAACCGGGCGATGTGATCGCGGCAGACGCGTTGACCTACTCGGGTTTCAAAGTGCTGGCGCAAGCGTTGCACCTTGAAATCGTGCCCATTCCCGTCACCGAGACCGGACCCGATCTCGATGCACTCGACACACTCTGTCGGCGTCGTTCGGTGCGGGCCGTCTACACCATGCCGACCCTGCACAACCCGCTGGGCTGGGTGATGGACGCGGCGTGGCGGAACCAGCTCGTATCGATAGCGCGCGCCCACGACCTGCTGATCATCGAGGACGCCGCCTACGCGTTTCTCGCTACTGACCCGCCACCACCAGTGTTCCAATTGGCGCCGGAAAGGACGGTCTACGTTTCAGGGTTTTCGAAGAACGTCGCCACCGGCTTGCGTGTCGGCTTCGTTGCTGCGCCGGCTGAAAAGGTCCCGGCACTGGAACGCGTGATCCGGGCGACCACCTGGAATACGCCTGGCGTGATGACCGCGATTGCCTGCGCATGGCTCGACGATGGAACCGTCAGCAAACTCGAGGCGCAAAAGCGCGCGGACGCACAGGCCCGGCAAGCCCTGGCTGCGGAGCTTCTGAAAGGGCTGCCGTGCATCACTCATCCTTCTTCCTACTTTTTGTGGCTGCCTCTGGCGGAGGACGCCAGGGCGGACCAGATCGCCGTGGAATTGATACAAGAGCACGTGGCTGTTTCCACCGCCGAACCCTTTTCCGTCGCTGCCAACGTGCCCCATGCGATCCGATTGGCGCTGGGGTCGGTGGACATGGATTCTCTTCGGGCAGCGTTGATCAAGGTGAAGCGGGTGGTGGGCGCTTATTCCTAGAACGGTTGGGCAGTTTTCTTCAATACGCGGACCAGCCCGCGTCTTACCGTGAGGCCTGGTTCAACTGAATTGAAGAAGGTATGCAATGAGTCTGATTATTTCGATGGCGGCGTTTGCCCTGGTGGCCTCGATTACGCCGGGGCCGGTCAACATTGTGGCGTTGAGTTCCGGCGCGCAGTTCGGTTTTCGCGCCAGTCAGCGCCACGTGGCCGGCGCAACGCTGGGTTTTGTGTTGCTGCTGGTGTTGATGGGGTTGGGGCTGCATGAAGTGTTGCAGGCATGGCCGGCGCTGACGCGGGTGGTGCAACTGGCCGGCGTGGCGTTTCTGTTGTTCATGGCGTGGAAACTGGCGGCGGACAACGGGCAACTCGACGCGAAGGAGTCGGGGCGGGCGCCGTCGATGGTGTACGGCGCGGTCATGCAGTGGCTCAACCCGAAAGCCTGGCTGGCCTGCGTGGCCGGCATGGGCGCGTTTGTCGCCGATGGCGAGGCGCGGCTGGTCTGGCAGTTTGCCGCGGTGTATCTGGTGATCTGTTACCTGTCCGTCGGTTGCTGGGCGTACGCCGGGACTTTTCTGCGCGGCTATCTGAACAACCCGGCGGGGATGCGCGTGTTCAACCGGATCATGGCGCTGTTGCTGGCGATGAGTGCGATTTACCTGTTGCTGCCCTGATCGATCATTCAGCCGCGATACTGCCCCGGTGTCGCCGCCAGATGCTGTTTGAACGCCCGCTGAAAATGCGCCTGATCGGCAAACCCGGCTTCCAGCGCCACGTCGGCGATCAGCTTGCCGCTGCGCAGTCGATCCTGGGCAAACTGGATGCGTCGGTTGACCAGAAACGCGTGGGGCGTCATGCCGTAATGCTGTTTGAAGGCGCGGATCAGGTAGGACGGCGACAGTTGCGCAGCGTCGCAAATGTCTTCGAGCTTGAGCATTTGCGTGCAGTTGTCGCGGATGTAGTCAGCCGCGCGCTCCAGTTTGAAATTGGGCTCGCGCAGCGGTTGATCGCCGGGGTTGAGGCGTTGCTGCACGTCGGTAAAAAACTCGACCGCCGCGCTGTGTTTGCTCAGCACGTCCTGCTCGCTGTCGACCAGTGTTTCGAACAACGCCTTCAGGCCGGCAAACAGGCTGGCGTCAGACGTATGAGTGATGGAAAACCGCCGAAACGCCAAGTCGCTGCCGAACCCGAGCTGATGCTGCAAGTCGGTGAGCCACGGCGTATCGACGTACAACATCAAGTACGACCACGGCTGGTCATTGATTGGATTACAGGCGTGGACGTCACCGGGATTCATCAGCACCACGGTGCCGGCGCTGACCTCAAACTCCGATTGTTCATGGATATAGGTACTGCGCCCGGCGGTAATCGCGCCGATGGAAAAGTGCTCATGGGCATGCCGGGTGTAACAGACCTCGCGCCCATCGGCGATGGAGCGGGCTTCAATGAAGGGCAGGGCATCGTCGCGCCAGAAGCGGGGGGCCTTGTCAGCGTCTTTGCCAGCGGTGGGCTTCATCGTCGGTGTCCTCGGCAGGTCAGCACCGGAGTGTATTAGCTCTCGCCGTCAAAGGCTCGTTGCAGTGCAGCGATATCGAGTTTTTTCATTTGCAGCATCGCCTCCATGGCGCGCTGTGATTTTGCCGTGTCGGGGTCTTTCATCATGTTCATCAGGGCGATTGGCACGATTTGCCACGACAGGCCGAATTTGTCCTTGAGCCAGCCGCATTGCTGGGCCTGAGGGACGCCCCCCGCGCTGAGGGCGCCCCAGAAGTGATCGACTTCCTCCTGGGTCTGGCAGTTGACCTGAAACGAGATTGCCTCGCTGAACTTGAACATTGGGCCACCGTTGAGGCCGGTGAAACTCTGTCCGTCGAGCTCGAAGCTGACCGTCATGACCGAGCCTTCAGGGCGGCCATGCAAATCGAAACCGGCGTGGCCATAGTAGGTCGTGGCGGTGATTTTTGAATGATCGAACACCGAGCAGTAAAACTTCGCGGCTTCCTCCGCCTGATCGTCGAACCACAGGCAGGGCGTGAGCTTCTGAACGCGTTGCATGGCGGTAATCCTCTCCACGGTTCACTCGTGCTGAACTTTCAGCGTAGTCAGCCGGGAGGGGCCCGGAAGTACCGCAGATCGACAAGTTACCGATCAGAAATCCCAGCGGGTGGTCAGTTGCACGTTGCGAGGCTCGCCGTAGAACCCGGTTCCAAAGTTACCGAGCCCGGTGTAATAGGTCTGGTCGAAGAGGTTCTTCACGTTCAGCGTGGTGCTCAGGTGATCGTTGAAGCGGTAACGCGCCATGACGTCCACCAGGGCATAGCTTTGCTGGGTGATTGTCGAAGACTGGCCGAAGTTGACCGGGTCGTTGGGGTTGGGCTGGAACACATTGCCGAAGAACTCGCTTTGCCAGTTCACGCCGCCGCCGACGGTGAGTTTTTCCAGTGCCCCTGACAGCCGGTAGGTACTGAACACCCGAACCACTTGTTCCGGCGCGGTGGTTTGCAGGATCGAGCCGTAGACGTAATCGCCCTTGGCGTCGCGGGTGTGGTTGTAGCTGTAGCCGGCCGACAGATTCCAGCCCTCCATCACTTCACCCGCCACTTCGACTTCAAAGCCCTTGGTCGTAGCGCCTTGCACCGGGCGGTACACCGATTCGGTGTCGACACCGCTGACGTACTCGGCAACGTTGTCTTGCTCGATGCGGAACACCGCGAAGCTGGCATTCAGGCGCCCGTCAAGGAATTCGGCCTTGAGCCCGGCCTCGTAGCTGTCGCCTTCCACCGGGTCGAGCAGTTTGCGCTCGGCATCCTTGCTCATCTGCGGCTGATAAATGCTGGTGTAGCTGGTGTACACCGACCAGGTATCGTCGAGGTCGTAGACCAGCCCGGCATATGGGGTGACCACGCCGGTCTGGCGATAGCTGTCGTGCACATCCTTGGTGGTCGGGTCGCTGTAGTCCAGCTCATCGCTGGCAGTGAAGCGGCTGACCCGGGCGCCGAGGATCACCGCCAGGTCGTCGGTTGGCTTGAGCCGGGTGGCCAGGTAGGCACCGGTCTGACGCTGGTCGATGTCGTTGTCGCCGACCCTGGCAATGTCCGGTTTCGCGAACTCGCCGCGCCAGTCGAAGATGCTGCCGTCGAGGGGCGGGTAGACCGAACCGTGCACCGGGATGTCCTGGCGGGTGTGCATCGACATGAAACCGGCGATCAGCTCATGCTCGCGACCCAGCAGGTTGAACGGGCCGGTGAAATTGACGTCGAGGTTGTCCTGCAACTGGTCGCCCTTGAACCGGCCCATGTACATGAACATGCCGTTGCCGGTGAGCGGGTCCGGATTGCCGCCGCTGGCCGAGGCGAGGAAGGTGTCGTGCTGGCGATGTTTGCGGTCGTAGCTGACCTTCAGCTTCCAGTCATTCACCAGTTGCTGTTCCACCGAGGCGAAGATCGTCTGGTTGGTGAAATCGCGCCGGCTCCAGTCGGTAGCCGGGTTGAACGAACGGGAAAAACGGGTGCGCGAACCGTCGCTGTTGTACATCGGGAAACCGGTCCAGCTGGCGCCACGGGAGCGGGTATTTTGCTGGTCGATACCGACGGTCACGAGAGTGCCCGGCGTCAGGTCGGCTTCGAGGATGCCGTAGGCGATGTCGCGGGTGTTGCGGTAGTTGTCCAGGTACGCGCTGCGGTCTTGATATGCCCCGACGAAACGCCCGCGCACGTTGCCGCTCTCCGTCAGTGGGCCAGCAATGTCGCCAGTGCTGCGATAGTTGTCCCAGGAGCCGACGGCGCCGGTGATCGAGGCCTTGAATGCTTTGGTCGGGCGCTTGCGGATCAGGTTGACGGTGGCCGATGGGTCCCCTGAACCGGTCATCAGCCCGGTGGCGCCCTTGATGATCTCGACGCGATCGAAGGTCGCCATGTCGGTGCTGGTGGTGCCGTAATCGTAAACGCCGTCGTAGTCGGTGTTGACACCGTCGTACTGGAAGTTGGTGATCGGCAGGCCACGGCTGGAAAACTCCCAACGCTCGCTGTCGTAGTTCTGCACACTGACGCCGGGTACGCGGCGCAGGGCGTCGGCGATGCTGGTGGAGCCCTGGTCGTCCAGTTGCTGGCGGGTGATGACCGACACCGACTGCGGGGTTTCACGCAAGGACAGCGACAGCCCGGTAGCTGAAGAGGTCGATCCGAGGGTGTAGGCGTGGCTGTCTTCGGTGATGGCGCCGAGCGCCTGGCCGGAAACGTTGGTGGTGCCCA
Source organism: Pseudomonas sp. BF-R-01 (assembly GCF_019946615.1). Classification (NCBI taxonomy): domain Bacteria; kingdom Pseudomonadati; phylum Pseudomonadota; class Gammaproteobacteria; order Pseudomonadales; family Pseudomonadaceae; genus Pseudomonas; species Pseudomonas sp. BF-R-01. Next base: position 38,699 of record NZ_JAGYFX010000026.1, on the reverse strand, counting down.
GTTCCAGCGGCCCATCCGCTGCGGGGGCAACCTGCAGGACATAGCCGCGGTCGCCCTGCGGCTGGGCTTGCAAGCCACTGCCTTGCAACAGTCGCTGCAAGCCCTGTTGCACGGTGAATTCGCCTTCAAGCCCCGGGCTGTATTTATCACTCGCCAGATCGTTGCGGCCGGCGAGGAATATCCCCGCCTGTTCGGCGAAACGGTTGAGTGCGCTGACCAACGAGCCGGCAGCGACCGTGTAATAACGCTTCTGGCGGGTGGACTGTTCACTGGTGCCGGTTGTTCCGGCGTGGGCGAAGGTCGGGGCAAGACTCAGCAGCGCGACCGGAAGGGCCAGTGCCAACGGACGCAAGGCAAAACGAGTGCGAGCGAAGGAGTCGAGCAAAAGGGTGTTCCCTGGAATCAGATCGAGCGGCAATTGAAGTGCTTCACAGGGTTAACCGAACGAAAAACCAAAAAGGGAACTGTGGCGTTGAAATGTTTTTGGTTCACGCTTTTGGCGCGACGTTGACCCACCAGTCCATGGTTTTTTCGACGCGTATCGGTAGCGCCGCTTCCAGCAGGCGCAAGGCTTGATCGGTGTCCTTGAGCGGAAACGAGCCCATCACCGGCAAACCGGCGATGGCCGGGTCGCACGCCAGATGCCCCGGTCGGTAGCGGCTCAATTCTTCGATCAACTGCCCCAGCGGCAGGTTGTCCGCCAGCAACAGACCACGGCGCCAGGCTTCGCGGCCCGCCGCTGCTTCGGTGGAAGGCGGCGTGTGGTTTTGCGTGAACGCCAATTGTCGTCCGGCCTCGACCACCTGCACCTGGCCCGCCGTGGTTCGAACTTCGACCGCGCCTTCATAGACGTTCAGCAATGTCCGCTGTTGTTCCTGGCGCACGCTGAAACGAGTGCCGAGCGCGCGCATCCGGCCTTCGGTGGTTTGCACCAGAAAGGCTCGGCTGCTGTCCTTGGCGGTATCAATCAACACTTCCCCGGCATTCAACAGCAGCAAGCGTTGCGTGGTGTCGAAACGCACATTCAGCGCGCTGAGGGCGTTGAGCCAGATGCGGCTGCCGTCACTGAGGAGGCTTTCCCGGGTTTCGCCGGTGCCCGTAGAAAGATCGGCGGTCCATCGGCCCAGAGCGTCCGGCAGCGAAGATTCCCGCCAGGCGTTCCAGCCCAGTAGCCCGCCCGATGCGAGAATGAGCAGGCTCTTGACTGTCTGCCGACGGCTGATCGGCGAGCGCGCGGTATTACGCAGCACAAGACCGGCGGCCTGCGGGTGATCATCTTGCAGCGCGGCAAAGCGTTGGCCAACACGCTCGACATAACGCCAGGCCGCCTGATGATCGCCACTTTGCGCCAGCCAAGCTTGCCAGCGCTGACGTTCCTGATCGCCGACATGCTGATCGTTGAGTTGCACATACCATTGCGCCGCTTGTTCGAGGCTGGCATGGCTGATCGAGTTGGAAGTGGCGGCGGGCATGGCGCTACTCGATCAACAGGCCATCGAGTTCGGCCTCAAGCATCGCGCAGTGCATCAGCGCCTGTGCCAGGTACTTTTTCACCATGCGTTCGCACACACCGATTTCTTCGGCGATGGCGCGGTAGGGTAGGCCATGCAACTGGGCCAGGATGAACGCGTCGCGCACATTCTTTGGCAGGCGCAGCAGCATGGCGTCCACTTCATACAAGGTCTCGACGATGATTGCCTGTTGCTCCGGCGACGGTTGAACCGCCTGCGGGCGTGCAGCCAGCGTTTCCAGCCACGCCTGTTCCAGCTGTCGACGGCGCCAGTGATCGATGCACAAGCCACGGGCAATGGTCGCCAGGTAGGAGCGCTCGCGACTTTCGCAATCGAACACTTGAGGGCGCTTGAGCACGCGGATAAAGGTGTCATGGGCCAGGTCGGCAGCATCGAACGCATTGCTCAAGCGCCGGCGCAGCAGCTCATGCAGCCAGCGGTGATGCGTGACGTAGAGGTTCTGAACGCTGGAAGAATCGGCGACCATCATCGTGAACAGATATCCATGGGCGACAGGCGCCGTTGGTGCAAATAAGAATTGGTCGCGATTAAAACAAAAGGTTTGGCTGCGTGCAAATGATATTGGTTTGCTTTTAGGGTGTATGGACAGGCAGAAGGCCTTGGTGAAGTCAAATTGACTCTTGCCGTAGTCGTATTGACTGTTATGGCTTCAGGTCAAATTGACTGCCTTCGTCGCAGCGTGTTGATTTTTATAGCTTAAAAAACTGGCACGAAACCTGAAGTAACAAACGTACAACTGGTCTGATTCGGGAGTACGGAAATATGTTCGCTTACTTCAGCAATCCTCAGAATGTCTTGCACCTGTCTAGCAACATGTTGGGCGCGGGCCTGGCGCTGTTGCTGGCAGGCATCTACGGCGCTTATCTCTACGCCGGACACCTGCCGATCGTGGTGTTGGTCGCGATGCATGCCATGACCATCATCGGGCCTACCTTGATCAAGATTGGCTATGTCATGCGCCTGCTGGCCCAGCATCGGATGGGCAAAGGCTTGGTTGCCGCAGCGGTTTGAGGCATCAGACCGGCATTTTGTTTGTACCGAGGCTCTAGCCTCGTCCCAGACCACCCTGTTCGGCGATCCAGCGAGTGGCCAGGTCGATAAAGGCGCGCAACTTCGGTTGAGTCTGGGTTCTGCTGGGGAAATACAGGTACAGCGCCGAACTCAGTGGCACGAACGGTTGCAGCACCCGCTCCAGTCGGCCGTCCGCCAACTCATCGGCGATTTCCAGATCGCAGGCATACGCCAGGCCCGAACCGCTACGGGCGGCCGCCACCAGCAACCTTCGGTCATTGACGATCACGCCGCCCTCGACACCCACCGTAAAATCGCGCCCCTCGCGGCGAAACTCCCAGCGGTGTGCGCTTCCCGAGGTCGAAAAGCGAAAGCCGATGCATTGATGATGGGTCAGGTCCTCAGGGCTGGCCGGTTTGCCTGCCTTGGCGAAGTACTCCGGCGCACCCACCACCGACCATTGCAGATCCGGCGTGAGGCGCACCGCGACCATGTCTTTTTCGATGGACTCGCCCAGGCGGATCCCGGCATCGAAACCGCCAGCCATCAGGTCCACCGTCGCGTCATCGAGGGAGATGTCGAGGGTGACTTGCGGATAAGCCTCGCGAAACAGCGGAATCAGCGGCTCCATCAACAAGGCCCCCGACAGCCTCGGTGCAGTGAGGCGCAGCGTGCCCATGGGCTGATCGCGAAAGCCGCTGAGCACCGCCAGCGCTTCATCGATTTCACTGGCCGCAGGCCGCAACCGCGCAAACAGGCTGGCCCCGGCTTCAGTCAACGCCACCCGGCGCGTGGTGCGCTGGAACAGCAACACGCCCGTACGCCGCTCGAGCAATTTGATCGCGTGGCTGACAGCCGTGGGGGTGACCGCCAACCGCGTCGCGGCGAGGGTGAAACTCTTGTGCTCGGCCACCGCCAGAAACTCGGTCAAGCCATCGAAAGGATCGTGATTCATCGCGGTGCCATTATGAAAGAGCGTTTCATAGTGCTTGTAACACGAGGGCATTTTTCCGGGCAATCTTCCTGCGTACCTTGTGCCTACCCCCACTGCACACAAGGAACACGCTCATGACCACCTCCAATAACTTCAAACGTATCTGGCTCATCACAGGCGCTTCTCGCGGTATCGGCGCAAAAATCGCCGCCGCTGCGCTGGGCAACGGTGACGCGGTGGTTGCCACCGCCCGCGATGCCAACAGCATCACCCAGCGTTTTGGCGATCAACCCGGTTTGCTGGCCGTCACCCTCGACGTCACTGACGAAGCGCAAAGCGTTGCGGTCGCAAAAGCCGCCATCGAGCACTTCGGACGCATCGACGTGCTGGTCAACAACGCCGGTTTCGGTTTGCTCGGCGCAGTAGAAGAAGCCACTGCCGATGAAGTACGCCGCGTGTACGAAACCAATGTCTTCGGTTTGTTGAACGTCACTCGTGCCGTCCTGCCGCACATGCGCGCCGCTCGCAGCGGGCATGTGATCAACCTGTCATCGGTTGGGGGGTACAGATCCGGGGCGGGATTCGGTGTTTACTGCTCGACCAAATTCGCCGTCGAAGGCTTGAGTGAAGCGCTGCATGCCGAGCTGGAGCCGCTGGGCGTCAAGGTCACCATCGTTGAACCGGGCTATTTCCGCACGGAGTTTCTCGAAGGCAATTCGCTGGTCGAATCGCCGTCCTCGATTGCCGACTACGACGGCACTGCGGGCGAAGTACGCAAGATTGCCAAGGCCGTGACCCTGAATCAGCCTGGTGATCCGGACAAACTGGCCCAGGTCATGATCACTCTGGTGGAAGCGCAAAAAGCACCGCTGCGCCTGCCGCTGGGCAGTGACTGCGTCGCGGCGATCGAAGCCAAGAACGCCTATGTCGCCGGTGAGTTGCAGGCCTGGCGCGAAGTGTCGGTGTCCACCGATTTCTAAGCCCCGACGCAACCTGTAGGAGCCGGCTTGCTGGCGAAGCTGAAGTGGCCATACTGCCGCCTTCGCCAGCAAGCCGGCTCCTACAGGTTTGAGGTGGTTTTGAGAGTACCGGTGGTCGATGAACCGGTCTCGCCCGGCAATTTGCGCTTAGCTATAGGGATAACCCAAACAGCGCTACCTGTAGGAGCGAAGCTTGCTCGCGAAGGGGCCGTGTCATTTGACATGGAAGTCGTCTGATACACCGCCTTCGCGAGCAAGCTTCGCTCCTACATGGGCCGTGAGTCTGAGGAATTCGCCATGCTGACCCTCAACATCAATGGCAAGGATCAGGCACTGGATGTCCCTGCGGACATGCCGCTGCTTTGGGTCCTGCGCGATGTCGCGCACCTGACCGGCACCAAATTCGGTTGCGGCATGGCCCAGTGCGGCGCTTGCACCGTGCATGTCGACGGGGCGCCGCTGCGCTCCTGCATCACGCCCGCCACGGCAGTGGCCCATGGGCAAAAAATCCTCACCATTGAAGGCCTGTCCACCGACGGTTCGCACCCGGTACAACAAGCCTGGGCCGAACTCGATGTGGTCCAGTGCGGCTACTGCCAGTCCGGGCAGATCATGTCGGCGGCGGCGCTGCTGGCGAAGATCCCCAAGCCCACCGACAGCGACATCGACCAGGCGCTCTCCGGCAACATCTGCCGCTGCGGCACCTACCCGAGGATTCGTGCCGCGGTCAAACGCGCCGCCGACATCGGTTGACGGGAGTCATGCGCCATGAACAGCATCAATCCGTTATCGCGCCGAGGTTTTCTCAAGGGCAGCGCAGTGCTGGGCGGTGGGCTGGTGATCGCCTTTATCATCCCCGGCGCCCACCGTTTTGCCATGGGTGCCGAGAATCAGGGCAAGGTCTTTGCACCGAATGCATTTTTACGAATCGGTAACGACAACAGCGTCACCGTGCTGCTCGGCCATTCTGAAATGGGCCAGGGCATCTGGACCGGCCTGACCATGCTGATCGCCGAAGAGCTGGACGCCGACTGGTCGAAAATCCGCGTCGAACACGCCCCGGCGTCGGCCGCCGACTATGGTCTGCCCGGGTTTGGTGGGATGCAAATCACTGGCGGTTCGACCTCGACCTGGATGGAGTTCGATCGTTACCGTCAGGCGGGCGCGGCGGCGCGGTTGATGCTGATCGAAGCCGCCGCCAAGCGCTTCAATGTCGCGCCTTCGGAAATTCGCACCGAGTCGGGTGTGGTCATTGCCGGCGACCACCGCGCCACGTACGGCGAACTGGCCGATGACGCGGGCAAGCTGCTGGCACCGGACCCGGCGTCGATCAAGTTCAAGGAGGCGAAAGACTGGAAGGTCATCGGCAAACCGACCAAACGCCTGGACACACCGGAGAAAATCACCGGGCGAGCCAAATTCGGGATGGACGTGCAGTTCGACGGACTCATGACCGCGATGGTTGCCCGTGCGCCGGTGTTCGGTGGCAGCGTCAAATCCTTTGAAGGCGCGCAAGCGCTGGAGATCCCGGGCGTGCACAAAGTGGTGCAGGTGCCGACGGGCGTCGCGGTGATTGCCGATCATTACTGGGCGGCGAAACTGGGGCGCGATGCGCTGAAGGTCGATTGGGATCTGGGGCCGAACACCGGGCTCGACAGCCAACATCTGCTGGAGAGCTTTCGCAAACTCGCCGCCACGCCAGGCACGTCGGCCAGCAAGGCCGGGGATGCACAGGGCGCTTTGCGCAAGGCAGCGAAGGCGATTGACGTCGAGTACAGCGTGCCGTACCTGGCTCATGCACCGATGGAACCGCTCAATTGCACGGTGAAAATCACCCAGGACAAATGCGAAATCTGGACCGGTACGCAGTTCCAGACGCTGGATCAGATGATCGCGGGAAAAATCACCGGGCTCAAACCCGAGCAGGTCGAGATTCATACCGAGTTCTTGGGCGGCGGTTTCGGCCGGCGGGCCAACCCGACTTCGGACTTTGTCGCTGAGGCGGTGGAGGTCGCGAAGGCGGCGGGCGGTCCGGTGAAAACGGTCTGGTCGCGTGAGGACGACATTCGTGGCGGCTATTACCGCTCGGCGTTCCTGCATCAGGCGCGTATCGGCCTGGATGCCAGTGGAATGCCGATGGCGTGGAAGCACGTGATGGTCGGGCAGTCGATCATGGACGGCACAGCGTTTGCGGCCACCATGGTCAAGGACGGTATCGACAAAACGTCGGTCGAAGGCGTTGTCGACAGCCCTTACATCGAGGGCTTGGCCGATCATCAAGTGGAACTGCATTCGCCGAAAACCGGCATCACCGTGTTGTGGTTGCGTTCGGTCGGGCACACCCACACGGCGTTCGTGATGGAGTCGCTGATCGATGAGCTGGCCGAAGCGGCAGGCAAGGACCCGGTGGAGTACCGGCGAACCTTGCTCAAAGACCATGCGCGGCATCTTGGTGTGTTGAACCTGGCGGTCGAGAAGGCCAATTGGACAGCGCCATTGCCGGATGGGCATGCACTGGGTGTCGCGGTGCATGAGTCGTTCGGCAGCTACGTTGCGCAGGTTGCGGAGGTGTCCCAGGACAACCTGAAGATCCGCGTGCACCGGGTGGTGTGCGCGGTGGACTGCGGCATTGCGGTCAACCCGATGAGCATCGCGGCGCAAATGGAGTCGGCCATCACCTTCGGCCTCGGCTTTACCCTGCACAGCAAACTGACCTTCAAGAATGGGCAGGTGGTGCAGTCCAATTACCACGACTATCAGGTACTGCGCCTGAACGAAATGCCGCTGGTTGAAGTGCATATCGTGCCCAGCACCGACAAACCCGGCGGCATCGGTGAGGCTGGCGTGCCGCCCACGGCGCCAGCGGTGGCCAACGCAGTGTTTGCCCTGACCGGGCAACGGTTGCGCGAACTGCCCTTGCAACTGTCGGGGGTGTGAGATGAGGCGACATCTGATTCTGGGCGCAGTGGTGCTGATCCTCCTGACGATCTACGCCACGGACCTGTTCTCAGAGGATAGGGAAGCGTTGAAGGCTTTCGATACCGTGCAGAAGGTGTTTCAGAACCCGCGCTGCCAGAACTGCCATATCCCGGGTGATTCACCGTTGCAGTTCGATGCCGGAACGCCCCACGCGATGAACGTCGTACGCGGCATGGACGGCAAGGGCGCGGCCGGTTTGCCGTGCGCCACCTGCCACGCCGACAGCAATCCGCCGGCCAGTTACGGCCCGCATGCGCCGCCGGGTGCACCGCACTGGAGCCTGCCGCCTGCGGCGCACAAAATGGCCTGGATCGGGCTGCCGGCCGACAAATTGTGCGCAATGATCAAGGACCGCTCCAGTAATGGCGACCGGGATTTCGCCGCGCTGATCAAGCATGTCAGCGACGACAAACTGGTGCTGTGGGGCTGGAATCCGGGTGAAGGGCGAGCGCCGGTGCCGGTGCCGCACGATATCTTCGTCACTCAATTCAAGCGCTGGGCCGAGGCCGGAGGGCCTTGTCCGGTGGTGGGCAGTTGACCGACGGTCCGTTAACCGGGAGTCAAACCGGGTATGGACCACTCTAAAGAACATACCCGCCAATGGAGTGAGTCATGCTGAACCCAGGCAAACCGGTAAAACACGGCGCTAACGCAGACCCGTTGCTGTCGCCCCAGCAAGCGCGTCAATTGCTGCGTGATCAGGCCCGTAAAGCCGAGCAGGAAGTGATTGGTGTGCAGATGGCGAGCATGGATGAGTTGACGCTGCTGTCCAACCGTCACGGCTTCACGACACTGGCCCAACTGGGGCTGGACGCCTGTCAGCAACTGGAAAAGCCGGCCACGCTGCTGTTTTTCGATCTCGATAATTTCAAGCACATCAACTATTTGTACGGTCGCGCCGAAGGTGATGACGCGCTGAAAACCTTTGCCGACGTGCTGCGCATCGCCTTTCGCGAAAACGATGTGATTGGCCGGCTCGGCGACGACGAGTTTGTGGCCTTGTTGACCGGTTCAAGCGCCGTCGAGCTGAGTGCGATCAAGGCGCGACTCGAAGAAATCCTCGACGAGCGCAATGCCACGATGCGTCGCGGTTATGACATTCGTTTCAGCATTGGTCAGGTTGAGTACGACATTAATCTGCATCACTCGATCGATGAACTGCTGATTGAAGCGGAGAGGGCGTTGCATCGGTAGGCTGGAATTTCGGTGGTGTATGAGCGGGCCTCATCGCGAGCGGGCTCGCTCCCACAGTGGATCTTCGCAGAATACAAAACCTGCATCCGGCACAAATCCTTGTGGGAGCGAGACCGGCTTGCCGGCGATGAGGCCCTCAAAATCACCCATATCTTCACTTGGCAAACAGCTGCCCGATATCCTTGAACGCTTTGAACTCCAGCGCGTTACCGCAAGGATCGAACAAAAACATCGTCGCCTGTTCACCAACCAACCCCTGAAACCGAATGCCCGGTTCGATCACGAATCGTGTTTCAAGCGCCTTCAGCCGTTCAGCCAAACCCTCCCACTCATCCATCCCCAGCACCATGCCAAAATGCGGCACCGGTACGTTATGCCCGTCCACGGCGTTTGTATGCGCCGCTTCCTGTGAGGCGTTTTTGGGCGCCAGGTGAATCACCAACTGGTGGCCGAAGAAGTTGAAGTCGACCCAATGGTCGCTGGACCGGCCTTCCTCCAGGCCGAAGACGTCACGGTAAAAAGTCCGGGCTGCCGCGAGGTCATATACCGGGATTGCCAAGTGAAAAGGGGAGAGTTGCATCGCTGTGCCTCGCAGATTGACGGTGGTTGAGGTGGAGTTTAGCGCTGTTCTTTTCGATTGAAAGACGATAGTTTTTGCATCGAGCTCAAATTATTTCGATCAATCGAGACCGTCATGCTGCGTGAACTGAAAACCTTCATCGCTGTTACACGCTACGGCACATTCGCCGCCGCCGGCATGCACATCGGCCTGACGCAGTCGGCAGTCAGCGCGCAGATGCGCAATCTGGAACAGGCGTTGGGCATTCGTTTGTTCGATCGCACCGGGCGTCAGGCGATTCTCAATGCGGCAGGGCAACGGGCGTTGCCGATGGCCCGGGAGATGCTGGAAACCTTCAGTCGCATGGCGGTCAGCGATGACGTCAGCGAATACCGCGGCGAGTTGAAGATCGGCGCAGTGGCCACGGCCCAGACCGGGTTGCTGCCCCAGGCGTTATTGCGCTTACGCCAGCAAGCGCCGTTGCTGGAACCGAAACTGGTGCCGGGCGTTTCGCTCAATTTGCTGAGCCAGGTCGATACCGGGGAGGTTGATCTGGCCATCCTGATCAAGCCGCCGTTCGAGTTGCCCAAGGAGTTGTCGGCGCAGGTCATTCGCAAGGAACCGTTTGTGCTGATTGTGCCGCCGGAGCTTGAGGGTGATGACCCGTTGCAGATCCTCGCGAGCCATCCCCATGTGCGCTACGACCGCAATTCCTTCGGTGGACGCCTGGTGACGCGGTTCCTGCGTGAGCAGCAGATTGATGTGCAGGTGGCTTTGGAACTGGATGAACTGGAAGCCATCGTCAAAATGGTTGAATGCGGATTGGGTGTGTCGTTGCTTCCTGAGGCCGGGTTGTGGCTTGAGTATGGCGCGAAGGTGCGGATCATCCGGTTGGGCGAATTGACGTTCTACCGCGAGATTGTGCTGTTGCAGCGCTACAGCCAACGTTTGCAGCCAATCCAGCAGCTATTTGCCGACTGCTTGAGCCAATAGATGATCCCTGTAGGAGCTGGCTTGCCAGCGATGGCGATGTCCGTCTCACTATAAATGTTGGCTGTACGACCGCTATCGCTGGCAAGCCAGCTCCTACAAGGGATCGCGGTGGGGTCTGGAATTTCGGGCACAAAAAAACCCGCCTGTAGAGGCGGGTTTTTTCGTTACCGTCGAAGATTACTCTTCGAGGCTGCCCATGGCCGTGGTGTTGAAACCACCGTCCACGTACATGATTTCACCGCTGATGCCGGACGCCAGGTCCGAGCACAGGAAGGCGCCGGCGTTGCCGACTTCTTCGATGGTGACGTTGCGACGCAGCGGGGTTTGCGCTTCGTTGGCGGCCAGCATCTTGCGGAAGTTCTTGATGCCGGAAGCGGCGAGGGTGCGGATCGGGCCAGCCGATACGCAGTTGACGCGAGTGCCGTCCGGGCCCAGGGAGCCGGCCAGGTAACGTACGCCAGCTTCCAGCGAAGCCTTGGCCATGCCCATTACGTTGTAGTTAGGCATGGTGCGCTCGGCACCCAGGTACGACAGGGTCAGCAGGCTGCCATTGCGGCCTTTCATCATTTCGCGGCCAGCTTTGGCCAGGGCCACGAAGCTGTAGGCGCTGATGTCGTGAGCAATGCGGAAACCTTCACGGGTGGTGGCTTCGGTGAAGTCGCCGTCCAGTTGGTCGCCCGGGGCGAAGCCAACGGAGTGCACGATGCAATCCAGGCCATCCCACTTCTTGCCCAGCTCAACGAAAACCTTGGCGATTTCTTCATCGCTGGCCACGTCGCACGGGAAGCACAGGTCCGGGTTGGAACCCCAGCTTTGTGCGAACTCTTCGACACGACCCTTGAGTTTGTCGTTCTGATAAGTGAAGGCAAGCTCAGCGCCCTCGCGATGCATGGCGGCAGCGATGCCGGATGCGATGGACAGCTTGCTGGCGACACCGACGATCAGTACGCGCTTACCGGCGAGAAAACCCATGTGTTGCTCCTCTCTTTCAGGTTATTGCGCAGTGGCTGGTGCCAGAAAAGCGGCTTCCAGCAACTGCTGTGTATACGGATGTTGGGGGGCGGCAAAGATACTTTGCGCGTCTCCCTGTTCGACCACTTGGCCATGCTTGACCACCATCAGCTGGTGGCTCAGCGCTTTGACGACAGCCAGGTCATGGCTGATAAACAGATACGTCAGGTTGTACTTGGTTTGCAGTGAACGCAAAAGCTCCACCACTTGGCGCTGCACTGTCCGGTCGAGGGCCGAAGTCGGCTCGTCCAGCAGAATCAGCGCCGGTTTTAGCACTAATGCCCGGGCAATGGCGATTCTCTGCCGCTGCCCGCCGGAAAATTCGTGGGGGTAGCGGTGCCGGGTTTCCGGATCCAGACCTACCTCCCTGAGTGCCGCAATAATCGCTTGTTCCTGTTCCGCCTCGGTGCCCATCTTGTGAATCCGCAGGCCTTCGCCAACGATCTGGCTCACGCACATCCGCGGGCTCAGGCTGCCGAACGGGTCCTGAAACACCACCTGCATCTCCCGACGCAGCGGCCGAACCTGTTGTTGCGTCAGGCAGTCTAGCTGCTTGCCTTCAAAACGGATCGCACCTTTGCTGCCAATCAACCGCAAAATCGCCAAACCGAGTGTCGACTTGCCGGAACCGCTTTCTCCCACGATCCCCAGGGTCTGTCCCTGAGGCAGGCTGAAATTGATCCCGTCCACCGCTTTGATGTGATCGACGGTCTTTTTCAGCAAGCCTTTCTTGATCGGGAACCAGACTTTCAGGTCCTCGACGGCAAGCAATGGCGGGCCAATTACGTTGGTCGCCGGTTTGCCGCTGGGCTCCGCTGCCAGCAGTTCCCGAGTGTACGGATGCTGCGGCGCGCGGAACAACTCTTCGCACGATGCCTGTTCGACGATGCAACCGCGCTGCATGACACATACGCGATGCGCAATTCTTCGCACAAGGTTCAAATCGTGACTGATCAGTAACAATGCCATGCCCAGACGGGTCTGCAATTCCTTGAGCAATTCGAGGATTTTCAGCTGGACGGTCACGTCCAGCGCGGTGGTCGGTTCGTCTGCGATCAGCAGCTCCGGCTCGTTGGCCAGGGCCATGGCGATCATCACTCGCTGGCGCTGGCCGCCGGACAATTCGTGGGGCAGGGCTTTCAGGCGCTTCTCGGGCTCCGGAATGCCGACCATTTCCAGCAGTTCCAGCGTGCGTTTGGTCGCGACTTTGCCGATCAAACCTTTGTGGATGCTGAGAACTTCGTTGATCTGCTTCTCGATCGAGTGCAGCGGATTGAGCGAAGTCATCGGCTCCTGAAAGATCATCGCGATCCGGTTGCCACGGATGTGGCGGATGGTTTTCTCTTTCAGGCTCAGCAGGTCTTGCCCGGAGTACTCGATGGTGCCGGACGGATGCCGGGCGAGCGGGTAGGGCAGCAGGCGCAGGATCGAGTGCGCGGTCACCGATTTGCCGGAACCGCTTTCACCCACCAACGCCAGGGTCTCGCCGCGCTTGATGTCGAAGCTGACACCTTCGACCACCCGCTGGCAGCGCTCGCCAACGACGAATTCGACGGCCAGGTCGCGCACTTCGATCAGATTGTCCTGATTCATTTCACTTCCTCGGGTCGAAGGCATCGCGAGCGGACTCGCCGATGAACACCAGCAGACTCAACATCAACGCCAGCACTGCAAACGCGCTCATGCCCAGCCACGGCGCTTGCAGGTTGGATTTGCCCTGGGCCACCAGCTCACCGAGCGACGGCGCGCCCGGCGGCAAGCCGAAACCCAGGAAGTCCAGCGCCGTCAGCGTGCCGATGGCGCCGGTCAGGATGAACGGCATGAAGGTCATGGTCGAAACCATCGCGTTGGGCAAGATGTGGCGGAACATGATCGCACCATTCTGCATCCCCAGCGCCCGGGCCGCGCGCACGTATTCGAGGTTGCGTCCGCGCAGGAACTCGGCGCGAACCACGTCCACCAGGCTCATCCACGAAAACAGCAGCATGATCCCCAGCAGCCACCAGAAGTTCGGCTGGACGAAGCTGGCGAGAATGATCAGCAGATACAGCACCGGCAACCCGGACCAGATCTCCAGGAACCGTTGCCCGGCCAGGTCGACCCAGCCGCCATAGAAACCCTGCAAGGCACCGGCAATCACGCCGATGATCGAGCTGAGAATGGTCAATGTCAGCGCGAACAGCACCGAAATCCGGAAGCCGTAAATCACCCGCGCCAACACATCGCGGCCCTGATCGTCCGTGCCCAGCAGGTTGTCGGTCGACGGCGGCGCCGGTGCCGGGACTTTCAGGTCGTAGTTGATGCTTTGGTAGCTGTAGGGAATCGGCGCCCACAACACCCACGCATCCTTGGCCTTGAGCAGTTCGCGGATATACGGGCTCTTGTAGTTGGCTTCCAGCGGGAATTCGCCGCCGAACGTAGTCTCCGGGTAACGCTTGAGCGCCGGGAAGTACCAGCTGTTGTCGTAATGCACCACCAAGGGTTTGTCGTTGGCGATCAGCTCGGCACCGAGGCTCAGGCCGAACAGCACGAGAAACAGCCACAGCGACCACCAGCCGCGCTTGTTGGCCTTGAACAGTTCGAAACGCCGGCGATTGAGAGGGGACAGGTTCATCTCAATGCTCCCGGCTTTCGAAGTCGATACGCGGATCGACAAAGGTGTACGTCAGATCGCCGATCAGTTTCACCACCAATCCCAGCAGGGTGAAGATGAACAACGTGCCGAAGACCACCGGGTAATCACGGTTGATCGCGGCTTCGAAACTCATCAGCCCCAGTCCGTCGAGGGAGAAAATCACCTCCACCAGCAACGAACCGGTGAAGAAAATCCCGATGAACGCCGACGGGAAACCGGCAATCACCAGCAGCATGGCGTTGCGGAACACGTGGCCGTAGAGCACACGGTGATTGGTCAGGCCCTTGGCCTTGGCGGTGACCACGTACTGCTTGTTGATTTCATCGAGGAAGCTGTTTTTGGTCAGCAGGGTCATGGTCGCGAAGTTACCGATCACCAGCGCCGTCACCGGCAATGCCAGGTGCCAGAAGTAATCGAGAATCTTGCCGCCCATGCTCAGTTCATCGAAGTTGTTCGAGGTCAGTCCCCGAAGCGGGAACCAGTCGAAATAGCTGCCGCCGGCGAACACCACAATCAACAGAATGGCGAACAGGAACGCCGGGATCGCGTAACCGACGATGATCGCCGAACTGGTCCAGACGTCGAAGTGACTGCCATGTCGCGTGGCCTTGGCGATCCCCAGCGGGATCGACACCAGGTACATGATCAGCGTGCTCCACAGCCCGAGGGAGATCGACACCGGCATCTTTTCCTTGATCAGGTCGATGACCTTGGCGTCGCGAAAGAAACTGTCGCCGAAATCCAGGGTGGCGTAGTTCTTGACCATGATCCACAAACGTTCCGGCGCCGATTTGTCGAAGCCATACATGTGCTCGATTTCTTTCACCAGCGCGGGGTCCAGACCCTGGGCGCCACGATAGGCCGAGCCGGCCACCGACACCTCTGCACCACCGCCGGCAATGCGGCTGGTGGCGCCTTCGAAACCTTCGAGCTTGGCGATCATCTGCTCCACCGGCCCGCCGGGGGCGGCCTGGATGATCACGAAGTTGATCAGCAAAATGCCGAGCAGCGTCGGGATGATCAGCAGCAGTCGCCGAAAAATATACGCCAGCATCTATTACTCCGTGCCCGCAGGGTCGGCTTGCAGTTTGGTTTCGACTTCTATCGCCGGTGTCACGTTGGGCTTGATCCACCAGGTGGCCGTACCGATGTCGTACTTGGGTGAGATTTTCGGGTGGCCGATATGGTTCCAGTAAGCCACGCGCCAGGTCTTGATGTGCCAGTTGGGGATCACGTAATAACCCCATTGCAGCACGCGGTCCAGTGCACGGGCGTGAGCCACCAGGCTTTTGCGAGAATCGGCGTTGATCAGTTGCTCGACCAGTTGGTCCACCACCGGGTCTTTCAGGCCCATGGAGTTGCGGCTGCCGGGTTTGTCGGCGGCGGCAGACATCCAGAATTCGCGCTGTTCGTTACCCGGCGAGTTGGATTGCGGGAAGCTGCCGACAATCATGTCGAAGTCCCGCGAACGCACGCGATTGATGTACTGCGAGACGTCGACCCGGCGAATCACCAGGTCGATCCCCAGGTCGCTGAGATTGCGCTTGAACGGCAGCAGCACCCGTTCGAACTCGGTCTGGGCCAGCAGGAACTCGATGTTCACCGGTTTACCGTTGGCGTCGACCATCTTGTCGTCGACGATCCGCCAGCCGGCTTCCTGCAACAGCTGGTAAGCCTTGCGCTGCTGCGTGCGGATCATGCCGCTGGCGTCGGTCACCGGGTTCTGGAAGGCCTCGGTGAATACCTGTTCGGGGATCTTGCCGCGGAACGGGTCGAGAATGGCCAACTGATCGGCATCCGGCAAACCGGTGGCGGCCATTTCCGAGTTTTCAAAGAAACTGCGGGTACGCACGTAGGCGCCGTTGAACAGTTGCTTGTTGGTCCATTCAAAGTCCAGCAACAGCGTCAGCGCCTGGCGCACGCGCACGTCCTGGAACACCGGGCGGCGCAGGTTGAAGACAAAGCCCTGCATGCCGGTCGGGTTGCCGTTGGGGATCTGTTCCTTGTTCAACCGACCTTCGGCAACCGCCGGAATGTTGTAGGCGTTGGCCCAGTTCTTCGCGCTCATTTCCAGCCAGTAATCGAACTGTCCGGCCTTGAGTGCTTCCAGGGCCACGGTGTTGTCGCGGTAGTAATCGGTGGTCATCACGTCGAAGTTGTAGAAACCTCGGTTGGCCGGCAGGTCCTTGCCCCAGTAATCCTTGACCCGCTCGTAGCGAATCGAGCGCCCGGCCTTCACCTCGCTGACCTTGTACGGGCCGCTGCCCAACGGCATTTCCAGGTTGCCCTTGTTGAAATCCCGGGTCGCCCACCAGTGTTTGGGCAGTACCGGCAACTGGCCGAGGATCAACGGCAGTTCGCGGTTGTTGGTGTGCTTGAACTTGAACAGCACGGTCAGCGGGTCTTCGGCGACTGCTTCAGCGACGTCGCTGTAGTAACCGCGGTACATCGGTGCGCCGTCCTTGATCAGCGTTTCGAAGCTGAACACCACGTCTTCGGCACGGATCGGATGACCGTCGTGGAAGCGCGCTTCAGGGCGCAGGTAGAAACGCACCCAGCTGTTGTCCGGGGCTTTCTCGATCTTGCCGGCAACCAATCCATATTCGGTGAACGGTTCATCGAGTCCCTGTTTGGCCAGGGTGTCGTAGATCAGCTCGATGTCGCCGGCCGACACGCCTTTGCTGATGAACGGGTTGAGGCTGTCGAAGCCGCCGAAACCGGCCTGACGGAAGACCCCGCCCTTGGGCGCGTCCGGATTCACGTAGTCGAAATGTTTGAAGTCGGCCGGGTATTTTGGCGGCTCGTTGTACAAGGTCAGGGCGTGTTGCGGCGCGGCGCAGGCCAGCCCGGCGAACAACAGGCCGCTGGCCTGCAGGAGCAGGGCGCGTACGGGTTTCATCGATCTTTCTCCGAAGATTTCAGCCACCACGCGCTCAGGCCCAGCGTATAGGGCGGCGTGGTGACGAAGGCGAACCGGTTGCGGTAGGCCAGGCGGTGATAATTGAGGTACCAGTTGGGAATGATGTAGTGCTGCCATAACAACACGCGGTCCAGGGCTTTGCCGGCGGCAACCTGTTCATCGCGGGTCTGGGCGGCGAGCAGTTGCTCGAGTAAATGGTCAACCACCGGGTTGGCGATGCCCGCGTAATTTTTGCTGCCCTTGACCCCGACCTGGCTGGAATGGAAATACTGCCATTGCTCCAGACCGGGGCTGAGGGTCTGGTTCAGGGTCATCAGAATCATGTCGAAATCGAACTGGTCGAGACGCTGTTTGTACTGGGCGCGGTCCACCGTGCGCAGCCGTGCGTCGATGCCGATACTGGCGAGGTTCTCGACATAAGGCTGGAGGATGCGTTCCAGGTTCGGGTTGACCAGCAGGATCTCAAGCGAGAGCGGCTGGCCCTTGGCGTTTTCGACCCGTTGACCGTTGAGCTTCCAGCCGGCCTCGGCGAGCAGGCTCAGGGCCTGGCGCATGGTGTCCCGCGGAATGCCGCGCCCTTGGGTCTGCGGCAGGCTGAACGGCTCGGTGAGCAGTTTGGCGGGCAATTGCTCGCGGTACGGCTTGAGCATCAACCACTCATGACCGACCGGCAGACCGGTGGCCGAGAATTCGCTGTTGGGGTAGTAACTCATGGCGCGTTTGTAAGCACCGCTGAACAGCGTGCGATTGGTCCACTCGAAATCGAACATCAGCCCCAGCGCTTCGCGCACCTTCGCGTCGGAGAAGGCCGGACGCCGGGTGTTCATGAACAGGCCCTGGCTCTGGGTCGGGATCTGGTGCGGGATCTGCGCCTTGATGACATCGCCTCGTCGCACGGCCGGGAAGTTGTAACCGTTAACCCAGTTCTTCGCCTGATGCTCGATGTAGATGTCGAACTCGCCGGCCTTGAAGGCCTCGAACGCGACGTCGCTGTCGCGGTAGAACTCGACTTCCATGCGGTCGACGTTGTACTTGCCACGATTGACCGGCAGGTCCTTGCCCCAGTAATCCTTGACCCGTTCAAACACAATCTGGCGCCCGGGCGTGACCGAGGTCATGCGATAAGGGCCACTGCCCAGCGGCGGCTCGAAGGTGGTGGCCTTGAAGTCGCGACCTTTCCAGTAATGCTGCGGCAGCACCGGCAACTCGCCCAGGCGCAAGATCAGCAGTGGATTGCCAGCGCGCTTGAAGACGAAGCGGATGCGCTGTGGGTTGAGCACGTCGACCCGCAATACTTCCTGGAGATTGGTGCGGTATTGCGGATGGCCTTCCTTGAGCAGCAATCGATAAGAGAACGCGACGTCATACGCGGTGATCGGCGTGCCATCGTGAAAGCGGGCTTCGGGGCGCAGGTTGAACACCACCCAGCTGCGGTCTTCGCTGTATTCCACCGATTGGGCGATCAGGCCATAACTGGAGGTGGGTTCGTCGCCGGACGGCGCGTATTGGCCGGTGCCGACCATCAGCGGCTCGTTGAGCTCGTTGATGCCGTACTGCAGGAAATTCGCGGTGGAAACCGGGCTTGAGCCCTTGAAGGTGTACGGGTTGAGCGTATCGAAGGTGCCAAACGCCATCACCCGCAACGTACCGCCCTTGGGCGCTTGCGGGTTGACCCAGTCGAAATGGGTAAATCTGGCCGGGTACTTGAGCGTGCCGAACTGCGCATAACCATGGCTTTCGCTGATCGTCGCACTTGCGGAGGAGCTCAAGGCCAGGCTGATGAGGAGCAGGAGGAGGGGACGCTTCAAGTCAGAGATCCGATCCAGGCGGCTTGGGCTTTGTGGGCCGTACAGTAACAGCTTGTATGGACAGGAAAAAGACGGGGATTTAACGACCCCTTAATTGCCGGGGCAGATCCCTTGTGGAGGCTTGGAAACCTATTTGATCGCTCGTCGTACACAAACCCTGTAGGAGCCAGCTTGCTGGCGATGGTCGTTAACGATAACGCGTGAAATCTGGTTAAACACGGCGCACTTGAGCCCATCGCCAGCAAGCTGGCTCCTACAGGGTTTGTGTGAACCTGTTTTTGGTATTTGGGCAAAAAAAAGCCCCTGATTTCAGGGGTTTTTTTTAGTGCGGCGAAGCAACCGTCAACATCTGGCCCGGCTTCAGCGCCTGGCCGACACGCGGGTTCCATCGCTTGAGGTGCTGCATTTCAACGTTGAAACGCTTGGCCACGATGTACAGCGAGTCACCTTGCTGGACCTTGTATTGGGTTTGCGGTTTCTTGGTGTCCGTCTTGCCATTCGTCTTGGTGTTGGCGGCCACTACGGTGTTGACGCGTCCGGAGCTGCGCTTGGTCTTGTCTTGCATCACCAGCGTCTGGCCAACCTTGAGGTCCTTGCCGGTCAGCTTGTTCCAGCGTTGCAGGTCTTTTACGTCGACCTTGTTGGCCTTGGCGATGGTGCCGAGGTTGTCGCCACGTTTCACGCGGTAGGCGCGTTTGAGGCTGGCGATCTGGGTATCGTCTGCGCCTTCGAACACCGGTTTGAGCGACTTCTTGCTGATCAGCTCTTCGGGACGCATGGTCGACAGGCTGGCGGTCAGCAGTTGCGCCTTGGACGTCGGCACCAGCAAATGCTGAGGGCCGTCCAGAGTGGTGGTGCGCTGCTTGAAGGCCGGGTTGAGCTGGAACAACTCGTCTTCGTCGATATTGGCCACCGCTGCAACCTTGGACAGGTCCATGCGCTGGTTGATTTCGACGGCCTGGAAATACGGTTCGTTGGCGATCGGGTTGAGGTTCACGCCGTAGGCTTCGGGTGCCAGGACCACTTGCGACAGGGCCAGCAACTTCGGCACATAGGCCTGGGTTTCCGACGGCAGCGGCAGGTTCCAGTAATCGGTAGGCAGGCCAAGTCTTTCATTACGTTCGATGGCCCGGCTGACCGTACCTTCACCCGCGTTGTAAGCCGCGAGGGCCAGCAGCCAGTCGCCGTTGAACATGTCGTGCAGACGGGTCAGGTAATCCATCGCGGCGGTGGTCGACGCGGTAATGTCGCGACGGCCATCGTAGAAACGGGTCTGGCGCAGGTTGAAGTAACGCCCGGTGGAGGGAATGAATTGCCACAGGCCAACCGCGTCGGCCCGGGAATAGGCCATTGGGTTGTAGGCGCTTTCAATCACTGGCAGGAGTGCCAGTTCCAGCGGCATGTTGCGTTCTTCAAGGCGTTCGACGATGTAGTGAATGTAGAGACTGCCGCGTTCGCCGGCGTTTTCGAGGAAGGAAGGGTTGCTGGCGAACCACAGGCGCTGTTGCTCGATACGCGGGTTGACGCCCAGGCCTTCCTGCAACTGGAAGCCCTGGCGCATACGCTCCCAGACGTCCTGTGGAATTTGCGGGCTAGGCTTTTCGCTGAGCCAGATGGGCTTCTGTTTGGCTCGCGCTGCGATGTTCGGGGTATGTGCCGCGTCGGTCTGCGGCACATGGCTGGAACAGCCCGCCAGAGTGGCGGACACAGCCACCGCTATGGCTTGAGCCAAGCGGGTCAATGCGTCTGAATTGATGGCTTTACGAATAGATGACGACATTGGCTGGAAGTAAGTTCCGGGCAAAAATGTCGGGCGATTCTAGAAAGTGCACCCCTTGCGGTCAACCATTCAGATTTTTCGCACCAACGGCAAGCCCTCTCAGAACTTATCCTTCCAAGCGCGCAGAGCAGCAAAAACCGCACTCGGAGCCCGGTTATCGGTGCCATTCCGTTCGTCCACTTTTTCTTTAACAGATGTTTCGTCGACACGTAAAAACGGGTTGGTCTGCTTTTCCAGTGCGATCGACGAAGGCAGCGTGATGATGCCTGCTGCACGTTGTTCGGTGACTTTTGCCAGCCGTTCGGCCGTGTGCGGATTACCCGGTTCGACCGCTGCGGCGAAGCGCAGGTTGCTCAGGGTGTATTCATGCGTGCAATACACCTGCGTATCCTCGGGAAGGGATGCGAGGCGTGTCAGCGAGGTGTGCATTTGCTCGGGCGTGCCTTCGAACAACCGCCCGCAACCGGCGGCGAACAGGGTGTCGCCACAAAAAAGCAGGCCCTGATGATAAAAAGCGATGTGTCCCAGGGTGTGACCGGGTACTTCGATGACTTCAAAGTCGCAGCCGAGCACGTTGATACGGTCGTTGTCCTTGAGCGCAACATCCCGCGCCGGAATGGTTTCACTGGCCGGGCCGTAGACCTTCGCGTCCGTCGCTTTTTTCAACTGTTCGACGCCGCCGACATGGTCGTGATGGTGGTGAGTGATCAAAATATCACTCAGTGCCCAACCCGGATTCGCCGCGAGCCAGGCCTGGACCGGCGCGGCATCGCCGGGATCGACCACCGCACAGCGTCGCGTGTCGGGGTCTTGCAACAACCAGATGTAGTTGTCGGTGAAGGCGGGCAGGGCACTGATCTGTATCATCGTCGGATTCGCCAAGCGGAAAACAATGGCGCATCTTAGAACTTCCTGGCGCGTTGGAGAATGCAATGACTGATAAAGCGTTCGCTCAGGCTGATCCTGACTGGCTGGCCCTGATCAGCGCGGCCCGTGAATGGCTGTCCGGCCCCATCGGGCAGTTTCTGCTGGACGAAGAACGACGCATGCTCGAAGACGAGCTGGGACGCTTCTTCGGTGGCTATCTGGTGCATTACGGTCCTTCGGCCGAGACACCGCCGTCGGCGCCGCAGGTCCAGCGCAATGTGCGGCTGGGTGCGCCATTGCCGGGTGTCGAGATTGTGTGTGAAGAGCAGGCCTGGCCGTTGAGCGAGCACGCTGCCGATGTAGTGGTGTTGCAGCACGGCCTGGATTTCTGCCTGTCGCCCCATGGTTTGCTGCGCGAAGCGGCGAGTAGCGTGCGTCCTGGCGGGCATTTGCTGATCATCGGGATCAACCCCTGGAGCAGCTGGGGCTTGCGCCACGTGTTCGCCCATGACGCCTTGCGCAAGGCGCGGTGCATTTCGCCGTCGCGGGTCGCCGACTGGCTGAACCTGCTGGGCTTCGCGCTGGAGAAACGCCGCTTCGGGTGCTATCGTCCGCCGCTTGCGTCCCCCGCCTGGCAAGCCCGTTTGGCCGGTTGGGAACGCAAGGCCGGTGATTGGCAACTGTCGGGTGGCGGCTTCTATTTATTGGTCGCGCGCAAGATCGTGGTCGGCCTGCGGCCGGTTCGTCAGGAACGTCGCGAGCCGATGGGCAAGTTGATTCCATTGCCGATGGCCAAGGTCAACCGCCGCAACATCGAGCCGTAACACTTTTTATATTCCCGGCCGGGCGCGTCCCGGCCTCGGGCATCGTCGATCAACGATCGGCGGGCCACCGCATTTTCTGGATAGATTGGCATGAGCGATAGCGTAGAACTCTTCACCGACGGCGCCTGCAAGGGCAATCCTGGCCCAGGCGGCTGGGGCGCATTGCTGGTGTGCAAGGGCGTTGAAAAAGAACTCTGGGGTGGCGAAGCCAACACCACCAACAATCGCATGGAGCTGATGGGCGCGATTCGCGGGCTGGAAGAACTGAAGCGTTCCTGCGACGTGCTGCTGGTGACGGACTCGCAGTATGTGATGAAAGGCATCAACGAATGGATGGACAACTGGAAGAAGCGCGGCTGGAAAACGGCAGCGAAAGAACCGGTAAAAAACGCTGACCTGTGGAAATTGCTGGACGAGCAGGTCAACCGCCACAACGTCACCTGGAAGTGGGTGCGCGGGCACATCGGGCATCACGGCAACGAGCGGGCCGACCAGTTGGCTAACCGTGGCGTGGATGAAGTGCGCGGTTACAAACAAGCCTGACCCACCCCGACCTTTGTAGGAGCCAGCTTGCTGGCGATAGGTCCCGAGACTTGTATTGATCTCGGGGGCGCTATCGCCGGCAAGCCGGCTCCTACAAGATCGGTGTTCACAGCATCAAAATGGCGTTGGCCAGTTGTTGGTCTGAATACTGATCGCTCAGCCCGCCACGAATCCTCTCGAATGCCGCTTCAATCCGCGCCCCGCGAATCTCCCCGTCACTCGCCACAAACGCTGCCGCATCATCCTTGGCCGCCAGCACAATCTTGTCGTCCTTGAATGATCCGCTCGTGCCCTTGGACGAACTCAAGGTCAGGCTCAACGTGATATCGGTGCTGATTACAAAACTGGTGGCCTGGGCGGTGGTTGCGATCAGGCAGCCGCCCAGGACCAGCAGGCGTAGCGATTGTGTGGTGGTCATGACGAGCTCAAATCCATCGGAAACAAGCCGCGCACGCTATCAAGCCGTTCTTTGCCAGACTTTATGAACATTGCTAATGATTGTTAAAAACTGCATGAGCTTCAGTCATTTGCCTGTGCGCACGCCTGATCCCGTGGGCGTGTTAACATCGCCGTTTTTGCACGATTGACCCGTTGAGAGCTGAGCACTGATGGCCACCAGATCCGTTGTACTCGATACCGAAACCACCGGCATGCCGGTGACCGACGGCCACCGGATTATCGAAATCGGTTGTGTCGAGTTGATCGGTCGGCGCCTGACCGGCCGGCATTTTCACGTTTACCTGCAACCGGACCGCGAAAGTGACGAAGGCGCCATCGGCGTTCACGGCATCACCAACGAATTCCTGGTGGGCAAGCCGCGCTTCACTGAAGTGGCTGATGAGTTTTTCGAATTCATCAAGGGCGCGCAGCTGATCATCCATAACGCGGCGTTCGACGTTGGCTTCATCAACAACGAATTCGCCCTGATGGGCCAGCACGATCGTGCGGACATCACGCAACACTGCTCGATCCTCGACACCCTGATGATGGCCCGGGAACGTCACCCGGGGCAGCGCAACAGCCTCGACGCCTTGTGCAAACGTTATGGCGTCGACAACTCCGGTCGTGAACTCCACGGCGCCTTGCTCGACTCCGAGATTCTCGCCGACGTTTACCTGACCATGACCGGCGGCCAGACCAGCCTGTCGCTGGCCGGCAATGCGTCCGACGGCAACGGGTCTGGTGAGGGGGCGGACAACTCAGCCACGGAGATCCGCCGTTTGCCGGCCGATCGCCAGCCAACCCGTATCATCCGCGCCAGTGAAGATGATTTGGCGCAACACATGGCTCGTCTGGAAGTCATCGCAAAATCCGCTGGTGCGCCATCGCTGTGGCAGCAACTGCTTGAGGCTGAAGCTCAGGCTTGAATCTCGCGGATAGACATCGAATCTGTAGGAGCCAGCTTGCTGGCGATTGCGGCGGGGCAGTCGACACGTTCATTGCCTGAACGGACGCGATCGCCGGCAAGCCGGCTCCTACAGGGTTATGCGATCCACTCGTGACCCATTTCGGGGCATTGCACTCGCCACAAGCGCCTCAACCCTCTACCCTGAGGTTATTGGCAGGCTACGGACTGCCGCCTCAGGACACTGAGCCCCATGTATAAAGATTTGAGATTCCCGGTCTTGATCGTCCATCGCGACATCAAGGCCGACACGGTTGCCGGTGATCGGGTGCGTGGCATCGCCCGGGAGCTGGAGCAGGAAGGTTTCAGCATTGTCTCGGCAGTGGATTACACCGAAGGGCGGTTGGTCGCGTCGACCCATCATGGCCTCTCGTGCATGTTGATCGCCGCTGAAGACCCCAGCGCCAACTCCCATCTGTTGCAGAACATGGCCGAACTGATCGGTCTGGCGCGGGTGCGTGCGCCGGATTTGCCGATTTTCGCGCTGGGCGAGCAGGTGACGCTGGAAAACGCCCCGGCCGATGCGATGGACGAGCTCAATCAGCTGCGCGGTATTCTCTATTTGTTCGAAGACACCGTGCCGTTTCTGGCACGGCAGGTCGCACGAGCCGCACGCAAATACCTGGATGGCCTGCTGCCACCGTTCTTCAAGGCGTTGGTGCAACACACCGCCGACTCCAATTATTCCTGGCACACGCCCGGCCATGGTGGCGGCGTGGCCTATCACAAGAGCCCGGTGGGGCAGGCGTTTCACCAGTTTTTCGGGGAAAACACCCTGCGTTCGGACTTGTCGGTGTCGGTGCCGGAGCTCGGTTCGCTGCTCGACCACACCGGCCCTCTGGCCGAGGCGGAAGCGCGAGCGGCGCGCAACTTTGGCGCCGATCACACCTTTTTCGTGATCAATGGCACCTCGACGGCCAACAAGATCGTCTGGCATTCGATGGTCGCCCGCGATGACCTGGTGCTGGTGGACCGCAACTGCCACAAGTCGGTATTGCACTCGATCATCATGACCGGCGCGATTCCGTTGTACCTGTGCCCGGAACGCAACGAGCTGGGAATCATCGGCCCGATTCCGCTGAGTGAATTCAGTCGCGAATCGATTCAGGCCAAGATCGACGCCAGCCCGTTGACCAAGGGCCGTGCGCCCAAGGTCAAACTGGCGGTGGTGACCAATTCGACCTACGACGGCCTCTGTTACAACGCCGAACTGATCAAGCAAAGCCTGGGCAACAGCGTCGAGGTGCTGCATTTCGATGAGGCCTGGTATGCCTATGCGGCGTTTCACGAGTTTTTTGCCGGACGTTACGGCATGGGCACTGCGCGCAGTGCGGACAGCCCGCTGGTGTTCACCACCCATTCCACCCACAAACTGTTGGCGGCGTTCAGTCAGGCCTCGATGATTCACGTCCAGGACGGCGGTGCGCGGCAACTGGATCGCGACCGCTTCAACGAAGCGTTCATGATGCACATCTCCACGTCGCCGCAGTACAGCATCATCGCCTCTCTGGATGTGGCGTCGGCGATGATGGAAGGCCCGGCGGGTCGTTCGCTGTTGCAGGAAATGTTCGACGAAGCCCTGAGTTTCCGTCGGGCACTGGCGAATTTGCGTCAGCACATTGCCGCTGATGATTGGTGGTTCTCCATCTGGCAGCCGCCGTCGGTGGAAGGCATCGAGCGCGTGGTGACGGAAGACTGGCTGCTGCAACCCGATGCCGACTGGCACGGCTTTGGCGGCGTGACCGATGACTACGTGCTGCTCGATCCGGTCAAGGTCACGCTGGTGATGCCGGGCCTTACCGCCGGCGGTGCGTTGAGCGAGCGCGGGATTCCGGCGGCGGTGGTCAGCAAATTCCTCTGGGAGCGTGGGCTGGTGGTCGAGAAGACCGGGCTCTATTCGTTTCTGGTGCTGTTCTCCATGGGCATCACCAAGGGTAAATGGAGCACGCTGCTGACCGAGTTGCTGGAGTTCAAGCGCAGTTATGACGCCAACGTCAGCCTCGTGACCTGCCTGCCCTGCGTGGCGCAGCAGGAAGGCGCGCGTTACAAGGGTATGGGGCTGCGCGATTTGTGCGATCAACTGCACGCCTGTTACCGCAGCAATGCCACGGCCAAACATCTCAAGCGCATGTACACCGTGTTGCCGGAAATCGCCATGAAGCCGGCTGACGCTTATGATCATCTGGTGCGTGGCGAGGTGGAAGCCGTGTCCATCGATGCACTGGACGGCCGCATCGCCGCGGTGATGCTGGTGCCGTATCCGCCGGGGATCCCGTTGATCATGCCCGGCGAACGTTTCACCGAGTCGACCCGCTCGATCATCGATTACCTGGCGTTTGCCCGCACGTTCGATAGCAGTTTCCCGGGGTTTGTCGTCGATGTGCACGGCTTGCAACACGAAGACGAGGGCAATGGGCGGCAATACACCGTCGATTGCATCAAGGAGTGAGGACCTTTCCCAGTATGCAACCGGTCATGAATCCGAAATACCCAGGGCTGTCGGTTCGCGTTGCCGACGACGGCTTTGCGGCTTACATCTGGGGCAGTGATTTCAGTTTTGAAGTCACGGCCTATGTCGCCGCCGAAATCGGCAAACCGATGGAGCAATGGGCTGTCACGCCAATCACCCCTTACCGCAAGTGCTATGGCATCGATCCCGAGGAATTCAGCAGTTTCCGCGACGCCGCCGACAGCGCGATTTTCATGGCCTATCTCGATGATGAGCCAGTGGGCCACCTGGTGGTCAGCACCAACTGGAACGGCTTTGCCCATATTGACGAGTTGGCGGTCCACGCGCCCGCCCGCCGGCATGGCGTGGCCAAGGCGCTGCTGGATGTCGCGCAGTTCTGGAGCCGCAAGAAAAAACTGCCGGGCATCATGCTCGAAACCCAGAACAACAATCTGGGCGCGTGTCGGCTGTATGAGCGCTGCGGTTATGTGATGGGGGGTGTCGATCATCTGCGCTATCGCGGCATCGACCCGAACACCGCCGAAATCGCATTGTTCTGGTATCGATTATTCGACAATCCGCTGGAAAGCCCGATCAGCTCGCCAACATCGCCACGGCTTGTTCCGTGACGATGTCCAGCAGTGCCTGAAGGGCGGGGGAAGGCTCGCCGTTCTTCAGGGTCAGGGCGTAGACGCTGATCGGCACGGCGGGCGCCAGCGGGCAGGCATCCAGGCCGGCGGATTTGGCCCCGAGCGCGGTGAACGGGTCGACAATCGCCAGGCCTTCACCGGCTTCGACCATGCTGCGCATCATCTGGTGAGTCTGAACCCGAGTGTGAATCACCGGGGCAGGGCGCAGGGCGTGCAGTTTGTTGTCGAGCGCCGGGCTCAGAGGATCATGACCTTCCAGGCCAACCATCGACTGCCCCGCCAGGTCTTGCAGCGAAATGTACTTCTGCTTCGGTTGCAGCCAGCCATGGGGGGCCAGTAGCTGGAGTTTGCCCTGGGCAATCACCTGGCAATGAATATCGGCGTGGTCGGGATCATGCAGGCTCAGGCCCAGATCGCTTTCGCGCAGCAGCAGGCTTCTGACGATGTCGCGGGTGGGTTGGCTCAGGAGGCTGCAAGGCACGTCGGGGAGGCGTCGGCGCAACGCCGCGATGCTCTGTGGCAACAACTGTTGTGCCAAGGGCGGCGTGCAAATGATGCGAAGGGGTGGGGCCTGATATTGCTTGAGGCTGCTGGCCAGTCGCAGGACCGGCTCGAGCGCATCGTAGACGTGGGCGATTTCGACCTGTAGCTCCCGCGCCTCGCGCGTGGCTTGCAAGCGTCCACGCACGCTGGAAAACAGCATGAAACCCAACTGACTCTCAGCGTCACGCAGAATGCCTTCGACCTCGGCCACTGGCAGCTGCAGCCATTCGGCGGCGGTGCCAAGGTGACCGGTCTGCAGGAGCGCCTGGATCACTTCGATATGACGTAAACGCATGCGTGAAGTCCATGTTCAGCAGGTGAGGGAGTCAGTGGCTGAATCCTAACCCAAGTCCGCGCATAAGACTTCTGCTCATAACGCGAGGTTATGAGGCGACGCTGGCTTCGGGTTCACGAATGAGGGTGACGCCCGATTGCACCAGCAGAAACTCGTTCTCATCAAGCTTGTTGACGCGATCGCCAATGGCCAGCTTGTAAGTGGTGACAGCGGTGAGGCCATCTGCCGAAGGGGTGGATTCCTGGAACTCATGCACGGAATAGACACGGCCTTCCGCGTCTCTTGCATGGAACTGACTGACGAGTACTGCTGCCATCTGCTTAGAACCTCTGGAGATAAATCACTCAATTTGCGGTTCTGTAGACCGTGGTTGGGCGAGGTAAGTTTTCCTACAGGAAAAAAATAGTCAGGGGCGGCGTTTTTCAGTCGCCCACTGCTTGAATCGTCATCTATAACTACAAGCTCTTTCCTTCGGACAGTCGAGAATCTTCCATGAGCAATGTCTACACGATCGCCGTTCTGGTCGGCAGCTTGAGAAAGGAATCGATCAACCGCAAGGTGGCGTTGGCCCTGGCCGATCTGGCACCTGCAAATCTCAAGCTCAACATCGTCGAAATTGGCGACTTGCCGCTCTACAACGAAGACATCGATGGCGAATCACCGCCGGCAGCCTACAGCACTTTCCGGCAACAAGTGAGTTCATCCGACGCGTTGCTGTTCGTCACCCCGGAATACAACCGTTCGGTTCCTGCACCGTTGAAGAACGCAATCGACGTCGGTTCGCGTCCGTATGGCAAGAGCGCCTGGGGTGGCAAGCCGGGTGCGGTGATCAGCTGTTCACCGGGGGCTATCGGCGGGTTTGGCGCCAACCATCATTTGCGCCAGTCCATGGTGTTTCTCAATGTGCCTTGCATGCAACAACCGGAAGCCTACTTGAGCGGTGCCGGTTCGGCCTTCGATGAAGCGGGCAGATTGTCCGAGACGGTGAAGCCGTTTTTGCAGAATTTCATCAATGCTTACGGGCAGTGGGTCGAGCAGCATAAGAAAGTCTGAAAACCACTTTGATAGCTGCTGCCGAATGCAGGCTCGGCAGCGGCGGCATCAAACAATCGTTTCCAGACTTTGCTTTACTGGATATTCGAAATTCCATATATTCACGCCTCGTTTGTCCGGAGGCGTTTCCCTGTATGTCCGACTCTTACAGTCCCGTCGATGTTTTCAAGGCCCTGGCCGATGACACGCGCAGCCGTATCGCGCTGTTGATCGCCCGCGAAGGCGAGTTGTGCGTGTGCGAGTTGACCGCCGGGCTGGACTTGAGTCAGCCGAAAATTTCCCGTCACCTGGCGCTCTTGCGCAGCAATGGTCTGTTGGCGGACCGCCGTCAGGGGCAATGGGTGTTCTATCGCCTGCACCCGGACCTGGCGCCTTGGGTCGTCACTCTGCTGCACGGCGCGCTGGCTGAACATCAAGGCTGGCTGGCTGCCGATGTCGCACGCCTTCAAGCCATGACCGATCGCCCTGTACGTTGCTGTTAATCCCTGATTTCCGTTGAAGGCTGCTTTGCATGCTCATTGCGTCGTTGATTTTCCTGCTGACCATCACCCTGGTGATCTGGCAGCCCAAAGGCCTCGGTGTCGGTTGGAGTGCGGTGTTCGGCGCCGTGCTGGCGCTGATTTTCGGTGTGGTGCACCTCAGTGATATTCCGCTGGTGTGGCAGATCATCTGGAACGCCACCGGCACTTTTGTCGCGCTGATCATCATCAGCCTGTTGCTGGATGAGGCGGGGTTCTTTGCCTGGGCGGCACTGCATGTCGCGCGGTGGGGGCGGGGCAGTGGGCGCAAGTTGTTTGCCTACATGGTGCTGCTCGGCGCGCTGGTCTCGGCCTTGTTTGCCAACGACGGGGCGGCGCTGATCCTCACGCCTATCGTGATTTCCATGCTGCTGGCGTTGCGCTTTTCCCCGGCGGCGACCCTGGCGTTCGTGATGGGCGCCGGGTTTATTGCCGACACTGCCAGCCTGCCGCTGGTGGTGTCGAACCTGGTGAACATCGTTTCTGCCGACTTCTTCCACATCGGCTTCAATCGCTACGCGGCGGTGATGGTTCCGGTCAACCTGGTGAGCGTTGCGGCGACACTGGCGGTGTTGATGTGGTTTTTCCGGCGCGACATTCCCAAGGATTACAACCCTGAGCAACTGGAGCATCCGTCCAGTGCGATCCATGACACGGCGACGTTTTATGCCGGTTGGGCGGTGTTGCTGATCCTGTTGATCGGGTGTTTTGCGCTGGAACCGCTGGGTATTCCCATCAGTGCCATTTCGGCGGTGTGCGCGGCGTTGCTGCTGGCCATTGCTGCCCGAGGCCACAAGATTTCCACGCGCAAGGTGCTGAAAGAAGCGCCGTGGCAGATCGTGATTTTCTCGCTGGGCATGTACCTGGTGGTCTACGGCCTGCGCAACGCCGGGCTCACCGGATACTTGGCGGGTTGGCTGGACGGTTTTGCCGGTTACGGCGTCTGGGGCGCGGCCATGGGCACGGGGGTGCTGACGGCGCTGTTGTCGTCGATCATGAATAATCTGCCGACGGTGCTGATTGGTCTGCTGTCGATTGACGCGAGTCAGGCGAGCGGAGTGGTGAAGGAGGCGATGATCTACGCCAACGTGATCGGCAGTGACCTGGGGCCGAAGATTACGCCGATTGGCAGCCTGGCGACGTTGTTGTGGCTGCATGTGCTGGAGCGCAAGAGCATTCGGATCGGCTGGGGGTATTACTTCAAGGTCGGGATTGTGTTGACGGTGCCGGTGTTGTTGGTGACGTTGGCGGCGTTGGCTGTGCGGTTGTCCGTTTAAACCGCATCGACCCTATCGCCGGCAAGCCGGCTCCTACAGGACTTGTGAACAACTGTAGGAGCCGGCTTGCCGGCGATGACGTCCTCCCGGATACCGCAAATCTCAACCCCCACCCGGCACATTCGGCCAAAGGTCCGCCACCAGAAACAACCGCTCCGCTTCCTCCCACTCCCCATTCGCATTCTCGATCAACCGCACCAACAACTGCGCCGGCGCCAGCGGTTCCAGATCGCTCAGCCACGCTTGCAGCTGTTGCGTGCTCCAGGTCTGCTCGGCCGGGTAGTGCGCCGGCGCCAGCCAGGCATGGCGGGGCAGGGGTTGCCAGCGACCGAACGGGCGCTGCGTGACAAAATCATTCCAGTCCTTTTGATGCAGCCAGCTACCGCGCAAATGCTGTGGGTGCGCACCGTTTGGGGCTTCGGATTGCCCTGGCCACGGATAAAGCAGATAGCCGCCCAGCCACAAATGCGCACTGAACTGCTGGATGTCCAGCGCCGCCAGGACCTCGCGGCTCTCCGGTCGCGCGGAAATCGGCAGCTGATGCTGGCTCAGGTGCGCCAGTTTGCGGTCCAGCCGATCATGGCAGCCCGGCCCCAGCCAGTGCGCGGTGTTATGCCCCGCGCCATTTTGCGGGCCGAGGTAAAGCTTGATCGCCAGTTCCAGGTGATGCACGCCGTCGCGATCGCGCAGCAGCATGTCCAGTTCGCCCAGCGTGTGGCCTTCGCGACGGATTGGCATGTTCGCGGCAATCAGATCGATGCCCGGTGCATGGCGCACGGCGTATTGCCACAGCCGTTCGTAATACAGACCCAGGCGCCGGGTCCGGGCCTGGGCCAGCCAGTGCAGCAAGTCGTAGCTGTCGTGATCCAGTTGCCGTAGCCAGAGTTCCAGCCGTTCCGGTGCCTGCACCCAGTCACTGCCGGCCAGTGGATGGCGTTGCGGCCACGGCGTGACCTCCAGCATCGGCGGCGCGAGGATGACCCAGGCCAGGTCGCGGACCTCGGGGTGGCGCAACTGGTGGGGTAACTGCAGCAAATCGGGAAATAGGATCATCTTGCGAGCATAGCCCTAAACCTGAGTGCGCCCTTGTGGCTGAAAGGATTTTGTCTATCCCGCGCTTTCGCCCATAATCGTGGTTTTCGCCGTCGCAAACCGTAGGGGCACCATGGAGCAATTTCGTAATATCGGCATCATCGGTCGCCTGGGCAGTTCGCAGGTGCTGGATACCGTCCGCCGACTGAAACGGTTTCTGCTCGATCGTCACCTGCACGTGATCCTCGAAGACACCATCGCTGAAGTCCTGCCGGGTCATGGCCTGCAAACTTCATCGCGCAAGATGCTCGGTGAAGTCTGTGACATGGTGATTGTGGTCGGCGGTGACGGCAGCCTGCTTGGCGCCGCACGCGCACTGGCCCGACACAATATTCCGGTGCTCGGCATCAACCGTGGCAGCCTCGGTTTCCTGACCGATATTCGCCCCGATGAACTGGAAGTCAAAGTCGCCGAAGTACTCGACGGCCACTATCTGGTGGAAAACCGCTTCCTGCTGCAAGCCGAAGTCCGCCGCCACGCCGAGGCCATTGGCCAGGGCGATGCGCTGAACGACGTGGTGCTGCACCCCGGCAAATCGACGCGCATGATCGAGTTCGAGCTGTACATCGACGGCCAGTTTGTCTGCAGCCAGAAGGCCGACGGCCTGATCGTCGCCACGCCGACCGGCTCGACCGCGTACGCGCTGTCGGCGGGCGGCCCGATCATGCACCCCAAACTTGACGCTATTGTGATTGTGCCGATGTACCCCCATACCTTGTCGGGCAGACCGATTGTGGTCGATGGCAACAGTGAGCTGAAAATCGTCGTGTCCAAGGATATGCAGATCTACCCGCAAGTCTCCTGTGACGGGCAGAACCACTTCACCTGCGCGCCGGGTGACACCATCACCGTGAGCAAGAAAGCGCAGAAGCTGCGGCTGATTCATCCGCTTGACCACAACTACTACGAAGTCTGCCGGACCAAACTCGGCTGGGGCAGCAAGTTGGGGGGTGGAGGCGACTGATGCTCGATCCCGCGCGAAGTTATGACCTTATCGGTGACGTGCACGGTTGCGCCCTGACCCTTGAGCACTTGCTCGACCTGCTCGGTTATCACAAACAGGCCGGCGTCTGGCGGCATCCGTCGCGCATGGCGGTGTTCGTCGGTGACATCATCGACCGCGGCCCGCGGATTCGCGAGGCGCTGCACATCGTCCACGACATGGTCGAGGCCGGCCAGGCGTTGTGCATCATGGGCAACCATGAATTCAACGCACTCGGCTGGAGCACGCCAGCGCCGCCGGGCAGCGGCAAGCAATTCGTCCGTGAACACACGCCACGTCATGCGCGCCTGCTGGGTGAAACCCTGACCCAGTTTGAAGACCATCCCGCGGACTGGCATGACTTCCAGCAATGGTTCTACGAACTGCCGCTGTTTGTGGATGCCGGACGTTTCCGCGTGGTCCACGCCTGCTGGGATGCGGGCCTGATCGAGCCGCTACGCGCTCTGTTTCACGACGGCTGCGTCGATGAGCATTTCCTCCAGGCCTCGGCCGTGCCGGGCAGTTTTGCCTGCACCGTGTTCGACCGTTTGCTGCGCGGCACCGACATGCGCTTGCCTGACGGGTTGACCATGACCAGCGGCGATGGCCTGACGCGCTCGTTCTTCCGCACCAAATTCTGGGAAGACGACCCGCAAACCTACGGAGACATCGTGTTCCAGCCTGACGCTTTACCGGAACCCGTGGCCCGGACGCCGCTGTCGTCCACCGAGAAAAACACCTTGCTGCGTTATGGCGTTGACGAGCCCTTGTTGTTCGTCGGCCACTACTGGCGCAGCGGCAAACCGGCGCCGATCCGCCCGAACCTGGCCTGCCTGGATTACAGCGCGGTGCTTTACGGCAAGCTGGTCGCCTATCGACTGGATCAGGAAACCCGGCTCGATCCGCACAAATTCGTCTGGGTCGACGTCGAACGGCCGGAGGCACTTCGATGAGCGCCGTGGCCGTTTTACGCCTGCCGCTGGCGGTGGATCTGAGCGGGTTCGTCAAACTGCTGCAACGCATGCAGGTGCCGCATCGGGTCAGCGAAGAGCAGGGCGAGCAGGTGTTGTGGGTGCCCGCCAATATCAGTGAAGACGTGCGTGCGTTGTACGAGCGTTTTCCGACGGGTGATCCCGATCAGCAACTGGACATCCCGGTGGCGATAACCGCGAAGCGTCCTGGTTTCGTCGAGCAATTGCGCCACGCCAAAGCGACGGCGGCGGTGCTGCTGCTGAGCCTGATCGTCGGTGCGGTGACGCTGCTGGGCGAAAACCTCGACACGATGCGCTGGTTGACCTTCCTCGATTTCCGGGTGGTCGGCGAATACATCCATTTCACGCCATTGGCCGACAGCCTGGCAGCGGGGCAGTGGTGGCGTCTGGTGACGCCGATGCTGATCCACTTCGGCATCCTCCACCTGGCCATGAACGGCATGTGGTATTGGGAACTGGGGCGACGCATTGAGTCGCGTCAAGGCGGCATCAACCTGATTGGCCTGACCCTGCTGTTCGCCCTGGTGTCGAACTACGCGCAGTTTTATTTCAGCGGCCCGACCTTGTTTGGCGGGTTGTCCGGCGTGCTGTATGGCCTGCTCGGGCATTGCTGGATCTTTCAGATCCTGTCGCCGAACCGCGCTTATCGCCTGCCTCGCGGGGTGCTGGTGATGATGCTGGTGTGGCTGCTGCTGTGCCTGTCCGGGCTGGTCTCGATGATCGGCTTCGGTGAAATTGCTAACGCCGCCCACGTCGGCGGGTTACTCATCGGATGCTTCACCGGTTTGTTGGGTGGTTTGTACAACCGCCGTAAACTGGCCGCCTAAAAAAGTTATGTAAGTTCGGAGACCTTGATGTCCTCTTTTAACGAAATGATCAAAAACATCACCCCCGATATCTACCAGAGCCTGAAACTGGCGGTGGAAATCGGCAAATGGTCCGACGGTGGCAAACTCACTGCCGAGCAACGCGAACTGTCGCTGCAAGCGATGATCGCCTGGGAAATCCAGAACCTGCCCGAAGACCAGCGCACCGGTTACATGGGCGTGCAGGAATGTGGCTCGAAGTCGATTGAAGTGCCGAATATCCTGTTCAAGTCGGATGCCATCCATTGATCGAGATTGGCCGCGGTGCAATCAGTAAAATGTCGGCCCGCCTGGACGGGTCCGACGTGCAGTACGCGTTTCGTCTGGACGATGTCGAAGTGCCGGTCAACCCGTTGATCGGCACCACGGTACGTCTGGAATACCTGGGGGCGATCCACTGCTGCCATTGCGGACGCAAGACCAAAACCAGTTTCAGCCAGGGTTACTGCTACCCGTGCATGACCAAACTGGCGCAGTGCGATATCTGCATCATGAGCCCGGAGCGCTGCCACTACGACGCCGGCACCTGCCGTGAGCCGGAGTGGGGCGAGAAGTTCTGCATGACCGATCACATCGTGTACCTGTCGAACTCGTCCGGGGTCAAAGTCGGGATTACCCGCGCGACCCAACTGCCGACACGCTGGATTGACCAGGGTGCTCGTCAGGCGTTGCCGATCATGCGTGTTGCGACCCGTCAGCAGTCAGGCTTCGTCGAAGACCTGTTCCGCAGTCAGGTGGCGGACAAGACCAACTGGCGTGCTTTACTCAAGGGCGAAGCGGTTTCGGTGGATCTTGTCGAAGTACGCGATCAGCTGTTTGAAAGCTGCGCCGAAGGCCTGCAAACCTTGCAGGAACGATTTGGTCTGCAGGCGATCCAGACTATTAGCGATGCCGAACCGCTGGAAATCCGTTATCCGGTGGAGCAATACCCGGCCAAAATCGTCAGCTTCAACCTGGACAAGAACCCGATTGCCGAAGGCACGCTGCTGGGGATCAAGGGCCAGTACCTGATCTTCGACACCGGCGTGATCAATATTCGTAAATACACGGCTTATCAGCTCGCCGTGCATCAGTAAGGACTCCAGCATGCGCACCGAACAACCGAAGATGATCTATTTGAAAGACTATCAGGCGCCTGAGTACCTGATCGACGAGACGCACCTGACCTTCGAGTTGTTCGAGGACCACAGCCTGGTCCATGCGCAACTGGTGATGCGCCGCAATCCTGAGCGTGGCCCGGGCCTGCCGCCGCTGGTGCTGGACGGTCAGCAACTCGATCTGCTGTCGGTGACCCTGGCCGACCGCGAACTGACGGCTGCCGACTATCAGTTGACCGAGAACCATCTGACGCTGCATCCGACCAGCACCAGCTTCACGGTCGACACCAGCGTACGCATTCACCCGGAAACCAACACCGCGCTGGAAGGCCTGTACAAGTCCGGCACGATGTTCTGCACCCAGTGCGAGGCCGAAGGCTTCCGCAAGATCACCTATTACCTCGACCGCCCGGACGTGATGAGCACGTTCACCACCACGGTCGTCGCGGAACAGCACAGCTACCCGGTGCTGCTGTCCAACGGCAACCCGATTGCCAGCGGTCCGGGTGAAGACGGCCGCCATTGGGCGACCTGGGAAGACCCGTTCAAGAAACCGGCGTACCTGTTCGCATTGGTGGCCGGTGATTTGTGGTGCGTCGAAGACACCTTCACCACCATGACCGAGCGCAACGTGGCGCTGCGCATCTACGTCGAGCCGGAAAACATCGACAAGTGCCAGCACGCCATGAACAGCCTGAAGAAATCCATGCGCTGGGACGAAGAGGTCTACGGTCGTGAATACGACCTGGACATCTTCATGATCGTTGCGGTCAACGACTTCAACATGGGCGCCATGGAGAACAAGGGCCTCAACATCTTCAACTCCAGCGCCGTGCTGGCCCGCGCTGAAACCGCGACCGACGCCGCGCACCAGCGTGTCGAAGCGATCGTCGCCCACGAATACTTCCACAACTGGTCGGGCAACCGCGTGACCTGCCGCGACTGGTTCCAGTTGTCGCTGAAGGAAGGCTTCACCGTGTTCCGCGATTCCGGTTTCTCCGCCGACATGAACTCGGCCACCGTGAAGCGCATCCAGGACGTGGCTTACCTGCGCACTCATCAGTTCGCCGAAGACGCAGGTCCCATGGCCCACGCCGTGCGCCCGGACAGCTTCATCGAGATTTCCAACTTCTACACCCTGACCGTGTACGAAAAGGGCTCGGAAGTGGTCGGCATGATCCACACCTTGCTCGGCGCCGACGGTTTCCGTAAAGGCAGCGACCTGTATTTCGAGCGCCATGACGGCCAGGCCGTGACCTGCGATGACTTCATCAAGGCCATGGAAGATGCCAACGGTGTCGACCTGACCCAGTTCAAACGCTGGTACAGCCAGGCTGGCACGCCGCGTCTGGCGGTGAGCGAGTCCTACGACGCTGCAGCGAAAACCTACAGCCTGACGTTCCGTCAAAGCTGCCCGGCGACCCCGGACAAGGTTGAAAAACTGCCGTTCGTGATCCCGGTTGAATTGGGCCTGCTGGACGCCAAAGGCGCGCCTGTTGCCTTGCGCCTGTCCGGCGAAGCCAGCGCCCAGGGCACCTCGCGTGTCATTTCGGTGACCGAAGCCGAACAGACCTTCACCTTCGTCGATATCGCTGAGCAACCGCTGCCTTCGTTGCTGCGTGGCTTCTCGGCACCGGTGAAACTGAGCTTCCCGTACAACCGCGACCAACTGATGTTCCTGATGCAGCACGACAGCGACGGTTTCAACCGCTGGGATGCCGGTCAGCAGTTGTCGGTGCAAGTGCTGCAAGAGCTGATCGCCCAGCAGCAGAAGGGCGAGAAACTGGTGCTGGATCAGCGATTGATTTCGGCCTTGCGTACCGTGCTGTCGGACGAGACGCTGGATCAGGCGATGGTCGCCGAAATGCTCTCGCTGCCGGGTGAGGCGTATCTGACCGAGATCAGCGAAGTGGCTGACGTCGATGCCATCCACATCGCTCGCGAGTTTGCCCGCAAGGCGTTGGCAGACGGTTTGTTCGAGGCGTTGTGGTCGCGTTACCAGGCCAACCGCGCTCTGTCGAAACAAACCCCGTACATTGCCGAAGCCGAGCACTTTGCCCGACGCGCCTTGCAGAACATTGCGCTGTCGTACCTGATGCTCAGTGGTCAATCGCAAGTAATGGCGGCGACGCTTGAGCAGTTCGAGACCAGCGACAACATGACCGAGCGCCTGACGGCATTGGCGGTGTTGGTGAATTCGCCGTTCGAAGAAGAAAAAACCCTGGCGCTGGCCGGTTTTGCCGAGCACTTCAAGGACAATCCGCTGGTCATGGATCAATGGTTCAGCGTTCAGGCAGGCAGTACGTTGCCGGGCGGACTGGAGCGTGTGCGTCAGTTGATGCAGCATCCGGCGTTCAACATCAAGAACCCGAACAAGGTGCGGGCGCTGGTCGGTGCGTTTGCCGGGCAGAACCTGATCAACTTCCATGCGGCGGATGGTTCGGGGTATCGCTTCCTGGCGGATCTGGTCATCGAACTGAACGGGTTCAACCCGCAGATTGCCTCTCGCCAACTGGCGCCGCTGACGCGCTGGCGCAAATACGACGATGCTCGTCAGGCGTTGATGAAAGGGGAGCTGGAGCGGATTCGTGCTTCGGGTCAACTGTCCAGTGATGTGTTTGAAGTGGTCAGCAAAAGCCTGGCCTGAGTCTGGCTTTGGATCCTGTAGGAGCGAGGCTTGCCCGCGAAGGTTGTGTGTCGGGCGCGTTTTTTGATGGTGTGCATATCCATTGCTGCGGTAACGGCGGCTGGCGGTTTCGCCCTTACGGCGAGTCCCTTTTCCAAACGCCGAAAAGGAACCAAAAGGCTTTGCCCCTGACGTACGGTGGCTCGCTAATGCTCGCCATGCCCTCGCTCCG
Source organism: Pseudomonas sp. BF-R-01 (assembly GCF_019946615.1). NCBI lineage: Bacteria > Pseudomonadati > Pseudomonadota > Gammaproteobacteria > Pseudomonadales > Pseudomonadaceae > Pseudomonas > Pseudomonas sp. BF-R-01. Next base: position 52 of record NZ_JAGYFX010000026.1, on the reverse strand, counting down.
GTCCTGCTCCGTGGGCCCGCCGCCATCGGCCATCCATGGCCGGGGGCGGCTA